>JBDSDS010000141.1:0-3395 GCA_039920445.1 Chloroflexia bacterium | reverse complement strand
CAAGCCACCCGTTGCTGACACCGTGAACCCCACTGAAGCGCGCAGACCGCTGGCGATGCCTGTCGCCATGATCGTTGCATTCCCCAGGGGTGTATCACTAGGAAGAGCTACTTCCGCACGGAAGGCGCCTTGAGCGCCGGACTGGGCGCTGCCGATGCCCCTGGTGTTATTGTTGGACGTAACCAGGCTCAACTCGACCAGTTCATTTACGCCAAACCCCGCTCCAGTCAAAGCCATAAGGCCACCAGGCCCGACTTCCTTTGCATCAAGTTGTAGAGAAGGCCCACCGGTGTTACCCGGCTGGGTTGCAACAGGCACCGGCGTCAAAGTAGCCTGGCCGACCGGGGTGGGTGGCCGTGGCACAGGCGGGCCTTGCTGGGCCATCTGTACGGCGCGCAGAGCGTTTACCCTGCCTCTACCATAATACTCGTCGAAGCCCGGCGTTCCCAGGTCGTCCGAAGAATCTTCAACTATCTGCTTCACCTGATCCGCCGTGAATGAAGGGTTGACCGACCACACAAGCGCGGCGAGGCCAGCAACGAACGGCGCTGAATAAGAGGTGCCGTTGTTGTACTCATAGTTCAACTGACCGTCATTCCAGGACGTGCTCAAGATGCCGACGCCGGGCGCAGACACATCGACGAACGGACCCCACGAGGAGAACCCGGTAACAGTGTCGCTGCGTCCCGTCGCGCCTACCGAAAGCACTGACTCATATGCTGCAGGGTAGTGTGATTTTCCATCTGGTGTGTTGCCTGCCGCCGCCACAAAGAGGACACCACGGGCGTGCGCGTATTCGACGGCCTCACGTAAGACCCTGGCGTTGCTTGGCGAGCCGAGACTCGCATTGATGATTTTGGCCCCGTTATCTACAGCCCAACGAATGCCTCGCGCTACAGCATCGTCTGAGCCGCCACGCGGGCCAAGAACCTTAACAGGCATGATACGCGCTCCCCAGGAGACCCCGGCCACGCCCTCGCCGTTATTTGAGCTTGCCGCCGCGACGCCCGCCGTTTGCGTGCCATGGAATACGTCGTCATAGGGATTGTTATCATTATTGATAAAGTCGTAGCCTGGGACGATTTTATCGGCCAGGTCAGGGTGGTCGGTTGCGGTGCCTGTATCGAGCACGGCGATTACGATATTGGTCGCCCCGGTCGTGACATCCCATGCCTGCTCGGCCTTGATCTGCGTAATACCCCACTGCTGGCCCGCCACGTACTGCTCGTCGTTAGGGGCAAGTGTGGCATACACATGGTAGTTCGGCTCTGCATAGGCGACCGTGCCGCTTGCCACCAAAGCTTGCGCCGCTGCTTCTACGTCGAGGCCGGAATCTGACGCAACCTGCAGCTTGTAAACGCCCGGCAATACATCCATCGCACTCCGCAGATCAAAGCATGACATTAGCTGTGTGAGTGCTGGAGAAGCTGAGAAGAGAGCGTCACCGTGCGACCGAATTGCATCGCCAGTGGCAACTTTCACAAGCAATTCGCCCGGCTCATAGGCTGAAGGGTCCTGCAGAGGCAGAGACTGGCTGGGTGAGACCGACAACGGCCTGCCCAGAGCAGATACTGTTTGTGGCTGGGCAGCCCACCCGGAAGCAGGCGAGAATAGAGATAACGTGAGCGCCAATGCGAGGCCCGCCATAGACCGTCTCGAACCGAACTTCTTCACCTTGAGCATGAAAGACCCCTTTCAGAATACTATAAACAACAAAACGCGCAATAATCTAGTAGAAGTGCATATTGTAGTACGTTTCCACCGCACATACTGATTAAGTATACCAAAAAGAATAACGAAGTATAGTGCGAAGGGTGTCAGAAGATAGGCATCAAAAACAGAGGCAGACCAAGCCGCCTCTGTTTTTGATTGGACGATAGGCCGTAGCAGCACCAATTACGAATTACAAATCAAAATATATAATCAATTTGTAATTCGTAATTGGTAATTCGGTTAAATGTTACCGGAGGAGCCTTGCGCGTTCTGCAGGGCCAGCCAGAGGCCGGCAATTATCAGGCCCACGCCCACGATGATTTGCAAAAAGGCCGGAACGACCAGGATCAATATTCCTGCCACCAGCAGCGCTATCCCAAGAATGAGTTTTGCATTCAATGCGATTTCCCTCCCCTTCCCCTTCGGGAATTACGAATTACGAATTACGACGCCACTATATCTCTGAGTTATCTGGGCGTTCTATCTACCCTTGCCTCGTCTGTTACCCATATTGACGCCTGCGTTTTCACTCTGACTATCGGGGGCCGTATCAGGTGCAGCCTGCCCAGGCCGGTTGACTTTAAGATCTCCCAGGCCTAGCTTCGGGCGTTCCGTATAAACGGAGTCGACCAGCATGTCCAAAACGTCAGCCTCTCTGGAAAGCTGGATGGCGCGGTTGGTGATGATCTCGCCCGTGTTGAGGATAACGTTATCGTCCTGGTCTAGTATGACGCGGGTCACGGGACGCCCCAGGGCATTCTTTATGCGGCGCTGTATCATCTTGTCATCAGCCTGATCGACGGTGCGCTCATAGTTACCCGTTAGCTGGCCCCAAAGCTGTCGAGCCTCGGTCTTTATGTCCTCGAAGCTCTGGGTTGCCTGGGTACCAAGCTCACCGAAGTTCTGCTGGCCCTGCATACCCAGGCCCTTGCCGGTGGCGAGGAGAAGCTGGGGGAGTTTACCTGTCTGCCGGGCGCGCTCCATATGCTCCTCGGTGACCATGTCCCCTTTCATGATGATTACGTTTCCTTCGGCGTCACTCACACTCTCGTGAGCCTGCTTGCCGACGGCCAGCGATCCAGCGCGCATTGGCAAGGTTTCGCGGACCTTATCGCCAGCCTGCACAAGCTGTTCATTAAGCTTTGCTCCGGCGGTGCGCGCTTTATCGCCTGCTCCTTCGAGCATTCCGCTCAACCCACCCATCTCCTGCTCAAACTCGTCAGCCAGGGCTGCAGGCACGTACACGATGCGCTGCCCTATATTGATCACCCTGTCCATGGGTAGCCAGCGCGTGCCCTGTGTTATGTTTAGCAGCCGCCCTCCTACCGATACGTCATACCCGCGGATCTCGCCGGTCTTATCGTCAAACACCATGTCGTGTACCTGCCCAAGCTTGCGTCCATCTTCACTGAGCACCCGGAGGCCACGGATCACCTGATCGTTATATAGCCCCTTCAACACCGGGTCCCGATTCACGTCAATCACCGCGCGGCCATCGGGCACGATAACGGCATGTGGACCAATCGTATTGATACGACCGAACGGTACGGCCTTAGCAGAATGAAACGCGGACTTCTCATCTACTACGAGCGCCAGCACCTGGCGGCGCTCAGGGTCCATAATAAGGTCCTCGACGTCATAAATCTTGGTGCCCCTGTTGAAAGTAACAACAGGCAGGCCAA
>JBDSDS010000140.1:0-4968 GCA_039920445.1 Chloroflexia bacterium | reverse complement strand
TTCGCGCATATGTGGTTCGGCAATCTTGTCACGATGAAGTGGTGGGACGACTTGTGGCTGAACGAGTCGTTCGCGGAATGGGTCTCATACAAAGCAGTGAATGCCCTCAGCCCGGACTATAAGTTGTGGAACGATTTTCAGGCAGGTAAGAACAACGCCCTTGCCTCGGACGCGCTGGAGAGCACCCACCCGATCTATAGCCATGTTGAGACCGCCGCCGAGATAGCCGAGCTTTTCGACAATATTACTTACGAAAAAGGCTGCGCGGTGATGCGTATGCTGGAAAACTACCTGGGCGAAGAAGCATTCTGTGGTGGCTTACGCACGTATATGAAAGAGTTTGGCGAGAGCAACGCGTCGGGCGCTGACCTGTGGCGGCACCTGCAAAATGCCGCGGGCCAACCTGTGACCGAGATCATGGAAAGCTGGGTCAACCAGGAAGGTTATCCTGTCCTCAAGCTTTCTCTCGATGGCACTACTCTGAAAGTAAGCCAGCAGCGCTTCTTCTCCAGCCCCAACCCTTCTGGAGAAAGGGGCCAGTTGTGGCATGTGCCGTTGGTTGTACGCTACGAAGATGACGAGGGCGTCCATGAGAGCCGCAGTCTTCTTGCCGCGAGAGAAGGCACGGTTACGCTTGATGCGAAGGGCACGATCAAGTGGTGCTATGCCAACTCTGACGAGATAGGCTTTTATCGCCAGAACCCTGACTCCTCGATACTGAAAGGGTTGCTCTCGAACCTCGATAAGTTAACTTCGTCTGAGCAGATGGGCCTGTTGAGCGACCAGTGGGCGCTTGTGCGCAACGGTAGCGCGAGGATAACCGGAGTGCTGGATGTGCTCACCGCTATCTCGGCCATAAATGATTACAGTTTCTTGAGGGCGGTGGTTGGGCGACTGCACGGCATCGAGGATTTGCTGGAGAGCGCGGAGGATGCGGAAGCATTGAGGCAGTTCCGCGTCTGGGTCAAGGATGCATTCCAGGCAAAGCTCGATAAGCTGGGTTATGAGCCACGGGAAGAGGAGTCGCAGAACAACGCCCAGAGCAGGGTTGCGCTGATCGATGCTATGGTGACACTCGCGCAAGACGAGAGCGCAATCAAGAAGGCAACCGAATGGGCCGATAAGGAGGCCGAGGACTCAAAGTCGGTCGATGGCAACCTGGCGGGCGTGTTCGTAGGGGCGGCTGCCCAGTTCGGCGACAAGGACCGCTTCAAGAACTACGTCAAGGTATATGAGGACCGACGGGCGGCAGGGGTGTCACCGCAAGAGACCAATCGCTATCTGAACAGTCTCTCCAACTTTCGTAAACCCGAATTGGTGAAGAAGGTCTTCAAGCTCCTGGACGATAATGTATTGCCGCAGGAGTCGCGTGGTCCGATCCTGCGGACTATGCTTGCGGAAACGTATTCGCAGGAAGAAGCTTGGGACTACCTCAAGAGGAATTGGGTGTCGCTACGCAGTCTGGGCGACATGTGGACCAACTTTCTAGTGGAGAGCACGGGCAACCTACCAGCCTCAAAGCGGGGGGATATGGTCAAGTTTTATGACAAGACCCTTGATGGAGTGGCAGAAAAGAGCTACGCCCGTGCCCTGGAAATGCTGGACCAGTACGAAGAGTTTAAGACGCGCACGAAGGCTGATCTGGTCGGCTGGTTCAAGTCGCGGTAAGGTTGCCGTAAGGGCTTTTACTGGGGTCACCTTTGATAAGGTCTTAACGTTTGCGAATAGCGCCAGCTATAGCGTGCTTATTCCCTCTCTAACAGCCTGTCATACTCCGAATGCGATCCAATCCAGAACCAAACGGTACTATCATCCTTGTCTAATCCCAACGCCCGATAATGCAAGCCTACACGTACTGACCATAACCTACCAATCTTCTTGAGGTGTAGTGACTGATGTTGAGGGTCAGCTTTGAGAAGATCAAAGTTCTTGTCCGCCAGATCGCGGATGTGAGTAGGTAGTTGCTTGTAACGTTCCCAGAAGCTGGATGTGGTGAAGTTCTTCAAAGCGGTTGGGATTGACCAGACTCGTGCTCTCGTTCAACCTCCTGAAGAAGAGCATCAAGACGGCCAGCTTGTAGATCCTGCTCGATTTGCTTATCCCACTCTTGTGCCAGGAACTCCTCAAACCAAGCTGTAAACTCCGCCAACTCAGGTGGAGGAAGTTGTGCAATAGCTGATTCTATATCTTTGACGCTCATGGTTTCTACTAATCCCCTTTCCAATACAGACGTGATGCCTAATTGACGTTATTATAACATCGGCTGTCGAGCGAGGTAAATTCATGTACAGAATCGCCCACGCCCTCAATGAATATACGGTGTGTGGCGCGCCGTCTTGGACAATGCTATAATCTCCCCATGCAAAACACGCCTGTTCTCCAGACGGACTTCCCCTTGCCAATCTTTGGCCGGGGCAAAGTCCGCGATACTTATGATCTTGGCGACATGCTTCTTATTGTCGCCACCGACCGCATCTCGGCCTTTGACAGTGTGCTTCCTACAGGCATCCCACACAAAGGGCAAGTGTTGACTGCGCTCTCCGCCTTCTGGTTCGGCCAGACAAAAGAGATCATGCCGAACCACATGATTAGCATCCACCCCGTAGACTTCCCCTTCGATTGGCGCGCGTGGCCTGATGAGCAGCAGGCAGAACTGAAAGGTCGCTCGATGCTCGTCAAGAAGGCACAGCGTATAGATATCGAGTGCGTGGCTCGGGGTTACCTCGCGGGTTCGGGTTGGGCTGAATACAAGGAGAGCGACTCGGTTGCTGGGGTAAAACTCCAACACGGCCTGATGGAGAGCCAGCAGTTGCCTGAGCCTTTGTTCACACCTGCCACAAAAGCAGACACCGGCCACGATGAGAACATCACCTACGAGCAGATGGCGAACATAGTCGGGAGGGAGATGGCTGAAAAGTTGCGGGATGCGACCCTGCGTATTTATTCTGAAGTGGCCGAGTACGCCCGCAAAGAGGGCATAATCGTGGCCGATACCAAGCTGGAGTTCGGTACGGTGGACGGAGAGTTGATAGTTATTGACGAGATGGTGACGCCCGACTCGTCACGCTTCTGGGAGATAGCCAAGTACAGGCTCAATTCGAGCCAGGTAAGCCTCGACAAGCAATATTTGCGCGATTGGCTCGTCCGGTCGGGATGGGACCGCGAGCCGCCAGCCCCGCCTCTCCCTGAAGATGTGGTCGAAAAGACATCCGAGAAGTACCTTGAAGCATACAAACGTCTCTCCAGGCGCGATTTGTTGCAAATGCTATATCCGCGCGGTCAAAACTAGATGCAGAAGTGGCTCGCCAATATCAGGGTGACGCTCAAGCCTGTGGTGAACGATCCGCCCGGTCTGGCGATACGTGACGCCCTCCATAACCTAGGACACGCTGACGTAAAGGTTGTGCGCTCCGGCAAGTACCTACAGGTCTACCTCTCGGCGGGCGGCGAAGATGAAGCCCGCGCTCAGATTGACACAATGTGCCGCCGTCTTCTAGCAAATCCGGTTATAGAGGACTATGCATTCGACCTGAAGACGGTAGAGCAGTTTCCGAGCGCTGAGGACTAATCTATGCCTCGGCGTATTGAAGGTGTAAAGCATATAGTAGCCGTGGCTAGTGGTAAAGGCGGAGTGGGTAAGACTACCGTCACGGTGAATTTGGCCCTGGCGCTTGCTCAGGATGGCGGGCGTGTCGGCATATTCGACGCCGATATTTATGCCCCCAACGTGCCGCTTATGCTTGGTCTTCGCCGCAGCAAGCCCTCCGAGGGGTGGATGCCTGTGGGCCGTACCGAGAATGAGCCGTACATCGAGCCGTTCGAGCACTACGGCCTGCGTGTGATGTCGATTGGCCTGCTCGTGGCCGAGAATGAGACAGTGTCGCCCGACCCAAACTATGCGGGGCTTATCGTGACGCGCACCATGCAAGACGTGCTGTGGGGAGAGCTCGATTACCTGCTTGTAGACCTCCCGCCCGGCACAGGCGAGCCACAGATGAGCGTGCTGCAGCGCATACAGGTGGACGGCGCGGTTATCGTCACCACGCCCCAGGACCTTTCTCTGTTGGATGCGGGCCGCTCGCTTGGGTTCTTTCACAAGGCAAAGGTGCCTATCCTCGGCGTCGTGGAGAATATGAGCTACATGGTTTGCCCGGAGTGCGGTAAGACTGTCGAGGTGTTCCACAGGAGCGAGCGCGCCTGGCCCGCCGAGTACGGTAAGGTAGAGATGCTGGGCCGCATCCCGTTGAACATAGAGATAAGCAAGGGCATCAACTCAGGTCACCCACTATTACAATCCGCCCCGGACGCACAGGAAGCAGAAATCTTCATAGAGATCGCCCGGCGCATAGAGAAAAAACTGCTATAGGTCCGCTCTAACGAGTTGCAGGCGCAAAATTAGACAAAGAGCAAAACTCGGCTTTATACTAAAAGCGCCCTAAGTAGCAACGAAGGGCAACTAATCCCTAACCCCTAACCCCTAATCCCCGCAAGAGGCACCTATGAGAGTAGGCATCATCGTTTTCCCTGGCTCCAATGGCGATCATGACGCGCTCTATGCCCTCGGCGAGGTGCTGGGGCAACAGGCGGAGATTGTGTGGCACACGCGCACCGATCTGGAGCGGTACGACATGGTAGTGCTGCCGGGCGGCTTCTCATATGGCGATTACCTGCGCGCTGGGGCGATAGCACGATTCACCCCCGCAATGGACGCGCTCAAGAGGTACGTCGAGGTGGGCGGATGGGTGCTGGGCATCTGTAATGGCTTCCAGGTATTGACCGAGGCGCACTTGCTGCCCGGCGCTTTGATGCGGAACGGCGAATTGTCATTCTCATGCCGTTGGGTCCACGTGCGTATCGAGGAGTCTCGTGCTGCTCTGCTGGCTGGGGTTTCGCCGGGTACAGTTTGGCGATTACCTATCGCCCACGGCGAGGGCCGTTACTTCGCTCAGCCCGACGTGCTTGCAGAGC
>JBDSDS010000139.1:0-6521 GCA_039920445.1 Chloroflexia bacterium | reverse complement strand
AGGCTAGCATGAGCGACTTTGTCTTCACACAATATCTGTTCGACAACTTCGACGTAGTGTGGCCGCGCGTGCTGGAACATCTCACTATCGTGGGACTAACCCTCTCAATCGCGCTGATTATCTCGATGCCTGTGGGTCTATTACTTAGCAGGAAGCAGTCTATTGCTAACCCTGTTCTGGGCGTGCTGGGAGTTATCTATACTATTCCGAGTTTCGCTTTGTTTGCTTTCCTCGTGCCGATAACGGGCATCGGGGCGCAGCCTGCT
Source organism: Chloroflexia bacterium (assembly GCA_039920445.1). Classification (GTDB taxonomy): domain Bacteria; phylum Chloroflexota; class Chloroflexia; order QHBQ01; family JADMIH01; genus JADMIH01. The sequence continues at coordinate 6,255 of JBDSDS010000139.1, read as the reverse complement.
ATCATCGCGCTTGTGGCTTACTCACTGGTGGTGCTGGTGCGTAACACCATGGTCGGATTCAACGGCGTCGATCGCTCGGTGATAGAGGCGGCACAGGGCATGGGCATGAATGGGCGGCAGCAATTGTGGCGCATAGAAGTGCCCCTTGCGCTTCCGGTTATCGTCGCGGGAATGCGAATCGCCACCCTCTCGACTATCGGCCTGACGACGATTGCCGCCTGGATAGGGGCGGGCGGACTTGGACAACTGCTCAAGGACGGCATCAACAATCCATCGAAACTGTACGCCGGGGTAATCGCGGTCGGTGTCATGGCTATAGGAGCCGATTTGCTGTTTCGTTTGCTGGAGAGGCAGGTTGGGGTGAAGGGAACGACGCGCTCGTCACTCATGGCCGCCAACCCCGCTTTACCCAAAGAGGCCTGATGGATACTATTCAGAAGGCGCTCGAATATGCCCTTGATACGAGTAACGATTTCCTGGGGCAGGCGCTCACCCACCTTACCTTAAGCGCTACTGCCCTTTTGTTGGGTGCGTTTATTGGTATACCGCTCGGCATCTGGATCAGCCGCTATGGAGCATTGGCGAGGGTAATCGTAAACGCGGTCGGCATAGTGCGCGTGCTGCCTAGTATCGCGGTGCTTTTCCTGTTACTTCCTTCACAGGGGATAGGCTTTCGCCCAGCGGTTATCGCGCTGACTCTGCTGGCAGTGCCGCCGCTGTTGATCAATACCGATGCGGGCATGCGCGGCGTAGACCGGGCGGTGATAGAGGCGGGACGCGGGCTGGGGATGTCGGCCTGGAGGCTGCTCCGCAAGGTGCAATTACCCCTCGCTATGCCTGTGATACTGGCAGGCTTGCGCATTGCCGCGGTCGAGGTGGTAGCGAGCGCGACGCTGGCGACCCTCATAGGCGGTGGAGGTCTGGGTGATTTTATCTCGACAGGCCTGGCGCTGGGTAAGTCCAGGTATTACATACTGCTTGTGGGTGCTATCCCGGTTGCCCTTATTGCTCTCTTTACGGAGTTGGGCCTCGGCTACCTGCAAAGGAGGGTGGCCGCCCGGCAGCATGGGGCATAAGGTTCAAGGTTGTGAGCTTTGAACCTTGAACCTCGTAGGCTTACTTGACGCGTTTGATGATGTGATAGCCGAACGGGCTTTTAACCGGGTCGTAGTCAGCAATACCTATCTCACCAACCTTGAGGGCAAAACCGACATCGCCGAAGGCCGGCACCATGCCGCCGCGAGGGAACTCTTCCTTCGAGGCCGGAGTAACGCCTTTATTAGCCATGCCATATATGCCGGGAGGCGAGTCGTCCGTGTGCTGTGTAACGAGGGCATCGAAGTCCTCACCCGCTTTTACTTTGGCAAGGATTTCGTAAGCAAGGGTCTTGGCCTGTTCCTGGGTACGTGGGGCCGCCTTTGGTGGAGCATTCCCGCCGAAGCCGACCGCATCTTTGAAGCCTATCAGGATATGCTGGACGCTGATACGGTCATCTTCACCCGCCGGCTTCGCTTCGGGCGTGGGAGGGGGAGGAGGCGTAATGCGCTTGATGATGTGGTAGCCGAACGGGCTTTTCTGCGGGTCGTACTCCGCCATGCCGACTTCGCCAACCTTTAAGGCGAAGCCGACGTCGCCGAAGGCCGGCACCAGCCGACCGCGCTCAAGTTCGTTAGCGAACTGAGGTGTGACCCCGGTATTAGCCATGCCGTAGATGCCGGGAGGCGAGTCGTCTGTGAATTCCACCACTAGCCCGTCGAAATCTCCGCCGACGTTGACTTTAGCCAGAAGCTCATCCGCGAGCTTTTTTGCATCCTCCTGGGTGCGAGTAGCGGCCTTAGGAGGCGCCTGCCCCTGAAAGCCAACTGCATCCTTGAAGCCTATCAGGATATGCTGGACGACGATATGCTCGTCTTGTCCGGCTGTGCTTTGCTGTGTGTTGGTAGCCACTGGGAGAACCTCCGAGGTAGGGGTTTGGGTGGCCGTGTCGGGCACACTTGCTTCTCCCCCGCAAGCGACAAGTGTCGCGGCTGATAAAACGAGCAACAACGTACTCAAGACTAACCTTTTCAACATTTCCTCCTGACTGATTCGCTTTGCAATAAAAATAGAGCGTATGGCGCTCCACGGTTAAGTTTACCATTCAGTGCGGGTACTGTCTAGGATGAACCCCCAGGGTTACTGTCCCACAAGCGGTTGGTGAGTTTTGAGAGAAATCGAGCAAGCACAGGAAGGAGAGGTTAGGGCAGATTCTGCCCAACAGAGGGCAGATTAGGCTAGGCGGAAGAGCGGACACGCTTGGAAGCGGGACTATGTTCTTCAGATGCTTTTACCTTGCGGCGCAGCCAGATACTGCTCGCCTTTTGCCGAGGAGAACGACCAGCACGCATCGCCCACAACCTGGGGTGTGCAGTGCAAACGGTGCGCAACACGATACGCGCATATGATGCCGAAGGGGGAGAGTGCCTGCGGCCAAAGCACCCAGGTCCCAAGCAGACGCACCCTATCTTTGATGAGGAGAAGCGCGAAGAGTTGAAGGCTCTGTTGCACCGAAGCCCGCGTGATTTTGGCAAGCAGACCTCAGTGTGGACATTGGAGATAGCCGCAGAGGTGTGCGCGCAGAGCGGATTGACTGAACGGCTGGTGAGCGACGAGACCGTGCGAATGGCTCTGCGGCGGCTGGGAGTGGGCTGGCGACGAGCCAAGAACTGGATTACCTCACCTGATCCGGAGTATGTCAGGAAAAAAACGGCGTGATACCTTTATTGAGAGAGCAATTGAACGTGCCGGGCAAGGTTGGGTAGTGGGCTTTCAGGATGAGGTATGGTGGAGTCGCCTCAAACAACCGGCCATGCACGCTTGGAGTGAGGAGAAAGAGCCTTTGCGGTTGGTGGAGTTGAGCGTGAGCAAGCAAGACCCTGACCCCAAGGCGTTGTGTTGCTATGGACTGCTCCGAGATGACACGCGTAAAGTAATGCTGCGTTTCGTTGATGCCAAAGACGAAGGCGCCGCCCGATTTTATGAGCGGTATGGGTTTCGACGCTTTGAAGATAGGCCCCACAGCCTGTATATGCCCATGTTAGAAATCGAAGGGCTTGGCTAGAGCAGAAGTCCTACTTGAACCCCAACCGCCTCTCCCGCAGGCTAACCCACTTGCGCTCGCCTATCACCAGATGGTCGAGCACTTCTATCTCAAGGAGCTTACCGGCGGCCACTAGCTGCTCGGTTACGTGAGCGTCTTCTGGCGAGGGGGTGGGGTCGCCGCTGGGGTGGTTGTGGGCTACGATGATGGCGGCGGCGTTTACTCTCACTGCTTCCTTGAACACTTCCGCGACGCGGACCAGAGAAGAATTGAGCGAGCCGCGGTAGACGTCAGTGAACTTTATCACCTGGTTCTTTGTGTTGAGGAGGACTACTCGTAGGGTTTCCTGGTCGAGGGGGCCCATTTCGAGCATGAGTACGGGAGCGAGATCGGCAGGCGACCGTACCTGGAGGCGCTCTTCGGGTTGGGCTAGCAGGAGGCGACGGCCAAGCTCCAGGGCGGACTTTAGCTGGCATGCCTTCGCCTCACCCAGGCCGTGTACGTCGCAAAGCTCGGCAAAGGAGATGCGGCTCAGACCAACCAGTCCGCCATAGGTGACGAGCAGGCGGTTCGCCAGGTCTACCACGCTCTCGCCCTGGGTGCCGACGCGGAGTATAATGGCAAGTAGCTCTGCGTCGGAGAGGGAGCCTGCACCCAGGGCTTTCAGCTTCTCTCGTGGGCGGCCATCGGCGGGCAGCTCCTTTATGGTAAGGGCTGTACGACCGTTATGGTGGGGTTTATTGGGCACGGCAGAGCTTCTCCTGCGGGCAAGGGTGGCCTGATTGTAATGTAATGTGGTACTTTGTGTCAAGACAATAAGTAACATTTATGCAAACGCCAATAAGCTCACAATCTTTCTATACCCAGCTGTTCGACGCCGAGTTCATGCGTAAACTTGAGCGGCTGTCGCTCGTCAGTCGCAAGCTGAAATCGGGCCAGTTGAAGGGCGAGCGGCGCAGCGTCAAACGGGGGCAGTCGGTGGAGTTCGCTGATTACCGTAGCTACACTCATGGCGACGACCTGCGGCGGGTCGATTGGAACGCTTATGCCCGCATGGAGCGCCTATTCATCAAGCTCTTCCAGGAAGAAGAGGATATTACCGTCCACATCCTGCTCGACGCGAGCAAGTCGATGGACTGGGGCGACCCGAACGACATAACCGTTACTGCCCCCATAGCGCCTGTTGATATGGGCAGCATCGACAGCCAGGGTAGGTCGGGCGTGGTTGCGGCACAGGGTGACACGCGGGGGCATAACAAGCTTGTATATGCCAAGCGCACGGCTGCCGCTCTGGGCTACATCGCGCTGGCGAACCTTGACAGGCTGAGCATGACGGCGTTCAGCAGGTCGGGGCTGCAACGTTTCTCTGCGGTGCGTGGGAAGGGCCATGCTGTGTCGTTACTTCGCTTTGTGGCGGGTGTGCGGGCAAGCGGCGAGACGGACCTCGATTTGATCCTCAAGCAATACGCAAGGCAGGCGAAGTACCCTGGCCTCCTCTTTATCCTGAGCGACTGCCTGGTAGAGGGTGGTGGAGTTGACGGCCTTGCGGCGTTGCAGGCAGCCGGGCACGAGGTGAACCTGATACATATTATGGCCCCCGCCGAGGTCCACCCTGAGCTTGCCCTCATAGGCGACCTGCGCCTGAAGGACGTGGAGACGGGCGCGACCCAGGAAGTGTCGATAGACGGCACGATCCTGAATCTCTACAAAGAGAAGTTCGAAGCGTGGCAGAGCAACATCGAGCAGTTCTGCCGCCGCAGGGGCATCAATTACGTGCAGGTCACCACCGACCAGCCGTTTGAGGATTTGGTGCTGCACTTCTTGAGAAGAAGGGGAATAGTCGGTTAGGTCCAGGTGTAGAGAGATTTCTAGCTCACCAGTTGCTCTAACTGTAGTCGTTTGGTGACGCGGGTATCGCGGCCTGCGTTGGTGAGCAGAGTGCCGAGGTCTTTGGCGGGGATCGGGCGGGAGAAATAAAAGCCTTGGCCGCATTCGCACTCGAGCGCTTGCAGTTGTTTCCATTGCTCTTTTGTCTCTATTCCCTCGGCGGTCACGCTTAGACTCAATCCCTTGGCGAAGGCCAGCACAGCACGCACGATGGCCGTATCTTCCTTATCCTTGCCAAGCCCGCTTATAAACACGCGATCTAGTTTCAAGGTATCTATCGGGTAAGACTTGAGGTAATTCAAGGCTGAGTAGCCGATTCCGAAGTCGTCTATTGCGAGGTGTATACCCAGATTTTTCAGTTCGTGGAGGGTGGCGCGGGCCGTGTCTACGTCTTCCAGGGTGGCGCTTTCCGTGATTTCCAATTTCAGGCAGCAAGGATCTAGGCCGCTGGTGTTTAGAACGCGGGCTATATCGTCCACCAGCCTGGGGTGCTTGAACTGCTTGGCCGAGATATTGACGCTCAACATGAGGATTGTGCCGAGGCCCATGTCATCTTGCCACTGCTTCACCTGGCGGCACGACCCCTCCAATACCCACTGCCCGATAGGTATTATCAGACCTGTCTGCTCGGCGATGGGGATGAAGTCTAGGGGTGCCACAAGTCCCCTCGTCGGATGCTGCCAGCGAACAAGCGCCTCTACCTCCACTATCTGTCCGGTCTCCAGGTTGACGACCGGCTGATAATGGAGCACAAACTCGTCGCGCTCTATCGCTCGCCGCAGGTGTATCTCGGTCTGGAGGCGCTCCCAGGCCCGCATGTCCATGCTCTGATCAAATATCTTGTAACGTGCCTTGCCGCCGCCTTTGGCTTCGTACATCGCCACGTCGGCGTTGCGGACCATGTCTTCTGAATTGCCTTCGCCGGACGAACTGAGCGCGATGCCTATGCTGGTTGTAACGAAGACTTCGTGCCCTTCGAGGCGGAAAGGCGCGGAAAGACGCTTCGCAATGCGGTCGGCTACCTCGGCTGCCCTCGGTATGCCTCCTATGTCTTCGAGTAGCAGGGTAAATTCATCACCACCAAAGCGGGCCACGCTGTCGGTAGAGCGCACACTCAGGCGAAGGCGCTTGCCTACCTCGATTAGAAGCTGGTCACCCGCTTTGTGCCCCAGGCTGTCGTTGATTACCTTGAAGTCATCCAGATCGAGGAATACCACAGCCAGCATATCGCCATTACGGGTGCTGCGGTTTAACGCCTGGGGAAGCCTGTCCATGAAAAGGGCGCGGTT
>JBDSDS010000138.1:0-5980 GCA_039920445.1 Chloroflexia bacterium | reverse complement strand
CCCTAGTCACCAAACCCGCCATCGTGTGGGCCGACGAGCCGACAGGCGATCTCGACAGCGAAACCTCTCAGGAGGTCATGGACCTCCTCTGCCGCCTGAACAAAGAGAACGGCCAGACCTTCGTCATAGTAACCCACTCGCCCGAAGTAGGGGCGCGCGCCGACCGCATCGTGCGTATGCGCGACGGCCACATCACAGATTACGGCCTGGGACAGGGCACCGAACCTCTGCGGCAGGATATGGTTGAGGCTGCACGATAGACGAGGGATCAGGGGTTAGGGATTAGCAACCTTGAACCTTGAACTGATAGCTGACGGCTGACGGCTCTCCAAACAAGGAGCAAATAATGGAATCTATTTTCGGGGTATCCATGGATATCCTTATGGCGATAACGCTCGGTTTGAGCTTATTGGTAGTGGCAATCGTGGTCCTGCTTGCCTGGCGCAAGCCGATTTTGACACAATTAGCCTTACGTAACATACCGCGCAGGCGCTCCCAAACCGTCCTGATTGTGCTGGGGCTTATGCTTGCCACCCTGCTGACGACCGCCGCGTTCGGCACAGGCGATACTATGTCCTACTCGATGCGCCAGGCATTCACTGCAGGCCTCGGCGGCACCGACTTACAGGTCAGGCGCGTCAACCCGGTGGTAGCCCAGAACGGCCCGCCCGACTTCAACCGCCCTGTGCCTGCGTTCGAGACAAGCATCTACGAAGATCTGAAAAATAAGGTCGGCGACGAAGCGCGCATTGACGGCTGGTCGGCCCAATTACAGCAGGTCGGCCCTCTTGTAGACACCAACACCAAACAGGGTGCGGGCCAGACTTTCATCACAGGTGTAGGTTCGGACATGCGCGAAACAATGGGCGCGCTCCGTACTATAGGCGGGGCCTCCTTTGACGTTGCATCAATCGGTTCGGGCGAGATTGTGCTCGACAAAAGCGCCGTTGACAAACTGGGTGCGGAAGTCGGGCATACCGTCCAGGTAGTTGTAGCCGGTAAGCCTAATGACTTCAAGGTCAAGGAATTGGTTGAAGGCACTTCTCCCACTAGCCAATTCCCGGCGGCCTACATCAACTTGAGTGATGCGCAACGCATCTTTAATGCGCCTGGCCAGGTAACAGAGATGTTAGTGTCGTTGCGCGATGCGGATGGCCTAGCTAACAGCGTTCCGGTAGCCGAGAAGCTGCGCGGCCTGGTCGATACGACTACATTCACAGTTGAAGAAACGAAGAAGGACGGCCTTGCCATTGCCGATCTCATAGGCAGCCTTTTCACCACCATCTTCCTGGGAACGGCCCTCTTCTCGATTGCAGCAGGTATTCTCCTCATCTTCCTGATCTTCTCTATGTTAGCCGCCGAGCGCAAGAGCGAGATGGGCATGGCGCGCGCCGTAGGTATACAGCGCGGCCATCTAACCCAGATGTTTATCTTCGAGGGCCTGGCCTACGACATAGCGGCTGCGGCTGTGGGTGCTGCCCTCGGCGTGGCGGTTGGCTGGGCGATGGTCGGCATTATCTCCGGCCTTGTAGGGACATTCGGCTTCCGCCTGACCCCACACGTCGAAATCCGCTCAATCGTCGTCGCCTACTGCCTGGGTATGCTTGTCACCTTCCTGACCGTATCCATCTCGGCGGCCCGCGTATCGCGCCTGAACATAGTATCAGCTATCCGCGACATACCTGACGTGCCAAAACCTGACAGCAAACTAATGGAGCAAGTAAAAACACCATTCAGACAACTCAAAGCCAGGCAGCCATTGGGCTTCATTGGGGGTATCTTCTCCCTGATCGCCTCGCTCTTCAAAAGTGGTCCCGTTACCGGAACGCTCGGCCTGTTGCTGCTGGTACAAGGCTTGACCGCGCCCAATGGTTTTGCTTTCCACACAGGAGCCACCCTTAGCATCATCGCCCTGGGTCTAACTATACGATGGCTGCTGGCAAGGGGTAACATGAGACGCACCACACGCGACCGCATCGCATTTACAATAGCAGGCGCTCTGCTTGTCATCTACTGGGCATTGCCGATCAACTCACTCCATGATTGGTTCGGGGTGCCGAAGTTCGACCTCGGGTTCGAGCAATTCTTCGTCGGCGGCATTGCAATGGTGGCGGGCGCGGTATGGATAGTAATGTATAACGCCGATGTCCTACTCGGCGCGCTCAGCTTCGTGCTGGGCCGAGTAGGGCGGATGCGGCCCGTGCTCAAAACGGCGGTGGCATACCCGATGGCTGCCATCTTCCGCACCGGTATGGCAATCGCCATGTTCAGCCTCATTATGTTCGTACTGATCGTAATCTCGGTACTCACCCAGATCAACCAGCAAGTTGATCCCAACAAGCCTGAAGTTTCCGGTGGCTACGACATCCAGGCTATAGCTTCGTTCGCCAATCCTATACAGGACATCAACGCCGGGATAGAAGCCGACCCGAACCTCCGGGGCAAGTTCGACGCGGTCGGAGGCCAAACCCTCTTCCCGCTACAAATGCGACAGCCGGGCCACAAGCCCTCCACATCAGAGCCTGATGCCGAAGACCTGGCGGCAAACCCCGGCTTCAAGGAAGGTTGGCGCTTCTACAATGCACGCTTCGTCGACGACGCGTACCTGGAAAGCAACCTCTTCTCTATGATGATCCGGGCTGAAGGTTATAGTTCGGACCGTGAAATCTGGGAGGCGATACGCAATGATCCAACCCTCGTGGTAGTCGACTCCACTCCCATCATATATGGCGAGTTACAGGATAGCGCAGGCGCCGAGTTCGGCCCTCTCTTCACGATCACAGGCGTCAAGACTGAAGTGACTACAATGAAGCCTGTAGAAATCGAGTTGCAGGCACCCGGCGTGCCCGGCGCAAAGCCTACCAAAGTAAAGGTTATCGGCGTGTTGAGCCGCTTCTCCAACTTCTACACCGGCTTATACGTGAACCGCGAAATCGCGCAACAGGTCGTGCCCTTCCCGGTGCCTGCCACCAACTACTTCCTCCGCGTCAAGGCGGGCGAGAGTCCTCAAGAACTGCGGAGGGCGCTCGGCACGGCGTTCCTGAGCAACGGCCTGGAGCCGGTTGTGATAGCCGACGAATTGAAGAAACGATTGGCCGTAAGCAACGGCCTGAATGGACTGTTGCAGGGCTTCCTTGCTCTAGGTCTTCTGGTAGGTGTAGCCGCGCTAGGTGTCATAACCACGCGTGCGGTGGTCGAGCGTCGCCAGCAGATAGGCGTGCTGAGAGCGATAGGCTACCAGCGTGGCATGGTAGGCGCATCGTTCCTGCTGGAATCCTCTTTCATATCGCTACTGGGCATCTTGATAGGCGTCGGTCTCGGTCTAATATCCTCCTACCAGATGGTACAATTCTTCCGAGAAGACACCCCGACTGTCCAGTTCCAGGTGCCCTGGCTCCAGATCGGCTTGATAGTACTGGTTACCTACATAGTCTCTCTGGTTACGACCATAATGCCCGCCCGCAACGCCTCCAAGATATACCCGGCGGAAGCGCTACGATACGAGTAGGAACAGGTTGACACTAAGGAAGCCGCCCCCAACTTATACTGTCGGGGCGGCTTTTGCCCATAAGGCGCATATAGGGGCGTAGCAGATACCCGATGCAAAACCGCCAACAACACCAAGCACAAGTCGAGGCTTTCCTCCAACAGAGCTTCGGCATACGCGAGTGGACCTTCACCCTGCCACCAGGTAGCGGCAATGAAACCTACTTCGCGCACACCCCCGAACACAGTTACTTCATCAAGGTCGGTGGGTACCCAGATAGGGCGCTGGCTTTAGCTGAAGTCGGGATTACGCCGCCTGTGCTGGCATCAGGGAATCTGCCGGACGGTGCAACAATAATGGTGCAACCTTTCATAGAGGGTCGCAACCCGCAGCCAAGCGACTACCAGAACCATCTCGAACAGATCGCGGGCATGGTTCGTACTATGCACCACGACCCCCAGGTCAAGAAAACACTTCCGTTCCCTACGTCAGACCTTCACATAGACGGTGCATTACGAGCATTAACTTATGCAGAACAGCAATGGTCCATATACAAGACGCAGATGACCGCTGAAACCGACTTCCTGGACAAAAGCCTGGTCGACCTGCTGTCTCAGGTCGACCAACTGACCGGAGCCGGACTTGTTGCCTCTCATGGCGATTTCTGCAACGCCAACATGCTCATCACTCCGCAGGGCAAATTGTACATCATAGACCTCGAATTGATGTCACTCGACGACCCGGCTCTCGACCTGGGCGCGGTCCTCTGGTGGTATTACCCGCCTGAAATGCGCCGACGCTTCATCGAGGCAGCAGGCTACGAAGACACCCCAGAGCTTCGACATAGGATGCAAGTGAGGACGGCACTCCAATGCCTTTGCGCGGCCCTACCCCGCCCTACCGGCTTCGACACCCTTGACCCAACTTCCTACAGCGAGAGATTGGCCGACTTTCGCGCAGTGTTCGAAGGTAAAGAAAACCCTCAAGGTTACTGAGCGTATCTGGTATACTTAAGAAGCTCAAATGGATATCAGACGTTAGATAGATAGAACGGCAAAATTATGGCAAACAGCAGCAACAACAAAGTAGTCGTCGCCATGAGCGGCGGCGTCGATAGCTCTCTCACGGCGGCTCTTCTGATGGAGCAGGGGTACGAAGTGATAGGTGTTCACATGCGCCTGCACCACCTCCACGCCGAGAGCACACAAAGTTGCACCACAAGCGCATCGGGCAAGCTCAACAAGGGCTGCTGTTCGGCTGACGACGTGGAAGACGCCCGCATGGTGTGCGAAGAGCTAGGGGTTCCCTTCTACGTGCTCGACTTCGAGGGCGACTTCCGCAAGACTGTCATAGACAACTTTGTGCAGGAATACAGCAAGGGCCGCACACACTATCCTTGCTTAATGTGCAATCGTTATGTCAAGTTCAACTCACTCCTCAAACGTGCCGCCCAGCTTGGCGCGGACCACCTCGCCACAGGGCATTACGGGCGCATCACCTACAGCGAAACAACAGGTAAGTACTCCCTCCGCAAAGCGCTAGACCCCACAAAGGACCAGTCGTATGTGCTCTATCACCTCGGCCAGAGCGAATTGAGTCGCCTGCTCCTGCCCCTGGGTGAGCACGAAAAGAGCCACGTCCGCGAGATGTCGGCGGAACGTCACCTTGTGACGGCAGACAAGCCCGACAGCCAGGAAATCTGTTTCATCCCGAACAACAATTACCGCACCTTCCTTGAAAAGGTATCGCCCGGCATGGCCGCTCCCGGCGTTATGGTAGACACTGCAGGCAGAACAGTGGGGCAGCACACAGGCGTACCGAACTACACTATCGGCCAACGCAAGGGCCTCGGCGCACTCGGTCCCGACCCAAGCTTCGTGATTGAGCTTCGCCCATCAGAGAACGTGGTAGTCGTCGGCTCTAACGACGACCTCCTGGCAGACACTCTCACAGCCGATGACGTGCATTGGACCTCCGGCGAAGCACCCACCAGGCCATTCCACGCAAACGTCAAGATACGCTACCGCGCCCTCGAAGTGCCAGCCCTGGTGACAACTCTTCCCAACAGCCGCATCCAAGTACAATTCGAGTCCCCTCAGCGTGCCATAACCCCCGGCCAATCAGCAGTCGTGTACACAGGAGATGAGGTTATCGGCGGCGGTACTATAGAGCGAAGAGATCGGTAGGAGGTAACAAAGTGGCTGTCAAGACGCTCACTGCGATCCTCCATAAAGAAGAGGATATTTATGTCGCGGAGTGCATTGAAGTCGGCACGGTGAGCCAGGGATACGATATTGAAGAGGCCCTCGCCAATCTGAAGGAAGCCACAGAACTCTATCTGGAGGAGTTTCCATTACCCAATATTTGTCGACCACTCCTAACCACCTTTGAAGCCAGCCATGCCTAAATTGGGACGCATATCAGGTGAGGAAGCCATTCGCGCCCTTGAGCGACTGGGATTTCAACGAGTAAGGCAAAGAGGCAGTCATGTAG
>JBDSDS010000137.1:0-4725 GCA_039920445.1 Chloroflexia bacterium | reverse complement strand
CGTCTTGCCGTTGTCCATGCTTTCCAGCACGGCCAGCAGGCGGGAGTGCTTCTGCACCTGGCGGGCGATAGCATAGAGGTAGCGTGCGCGCACGTGGCCGGGAGTCTTGCTCCACCCCTCGAATGCTTGCTTTGCGGCGGCAACGGCGGCATCAACGTCTTCGGAGGTACCCATCGCTACCTTAGCAAGAGGCTTGCCTGTCGAGGGGTTTTCGCTATCAAAATACTTCCCGCCCGAAGGCTTGCGCCACTCTCCATCGATGAAGAGGCCGAAAGGCTCGTGCTCTTTTATCCAATCGAGGCCGGGATTGGCAGCTTCGGGCGCAGGACCCCATTCCAGTGTTTCGAAAATCTCTGCTACTGATGCCATTGTTTTCATCCGTAGCCAACTGCTAACTACCGCTTACCGCCTTCTACAATTGACTTGTATCCAAGTAAGGCTGTTAGTTCATCCGGATATAACGGCCCATCCTTCCCAAACTCATCTAACGACTTCCAGACCGCCTTGAACGGGGTATCATCGTCCTCTTGGCAATGGAGCCACTCACACTCATAGAACGCTCTGTCAGCGAACTCTACTTGTTTGGTGTGATTGGTTGCCGAACGTTCTCGTCTCGCTTCAGAACATAAATCTCTTGAGTACTCATACCACTCAACCTGCTCAGATAATTGAAGGTCCTGACCACATAGTAACCCTCTTTACTAGAGGTGTCAATCACATATTCGGGGTCAATTACCTCCTGGGGCGGGTAGACACGGCCAATGCGGGCGATGTCGAGGCTGCCCGCGCCCCAACGCTTCACCGGCTCGTCGTGCATGAAGTAACCATCCCAGGTGTAGCCATTCTCTATCTTGTTGAGAGGCACACTCTGATCCACCACCCAGCGCCCTGCCTGCCATTGTGTATGAGTGTAATCATACTGGTCCAGGCGCACCAGTATCCCGAAGATGGCTAGCACCACTAGTACCATAAAGGCAGGCGTCAGGCGAGTGAGACTTCGGCCTCTGGCCCAAGTTAGACCCCCCATGATAAGGAAGGGCAATACGGGGAGCCAGTAACGGTCTAGGAAGCCGGAGCTTACCCCGTAAGTGCCAGCGAAGAGTATTGCGCCCACAAGATAAAGGAAATCGGATGGCACCGGCTCACGCCTGCGCCTGACAAGAGCAACGACATTGGGCCAACTTCGCTCCACCAGCCCAGCGACGAGCCAGACGGTGAGCGCCGCACCTATGCAGAAAAGCAGCACAGGATTCGGCCAGAGAGGTTGGAGCCAATACGTGGACAATTCGTCGAGGGTGCTTTCGCCCTGTTCCACCAACCTGAGCTTGATCTGCCAGAGCGCGAACACCGCCACTGCCGCTCCGGCTGACAATATCGCTGTTACTTTCCAGTGGCGTACCTTGCCCCAGAACGGCACAAGCAACCCAGGCAAAGGTAGCGCCAGGTAGATGAAGTGGGCTGCTCGCCTCACCCAACGCTCCGGGCGCAGCAACTCGCGCATCTCTTCGCGCCCTACGCTGCCGCTGAATGTCAGCGGGAAGCCTCTGCTCCACGCGAAGTAACCAATCACAGCCAGTATAGGCAGCAAAACTACCGCTACAAGGTTTATGAGCGTCAATTTCCGAGCGTACAATAGCCAGATTAGCACGGCCAGCACAACAGCTAGCCCAAATTGCCGGGTGAGGAAAGTGAGCGAGGCGGCGATGCTGCCTACCAAGAGCCACGAATTGCTCCTTCTGGCTAATCCTTCATAGTAGAGCAGGCAGCTGAGCAACAGCATCGCCAGAAACGTGATCTCGGTCATGAAACTGTAGCTCAGGTTTATGAAGTAGGGGTTGAGCGTGAGCAACGCGACTCCGAGACCACTCAAAGCAGGCTCAAAGCCGAGGCGACGCAACAACACATAGAAAGTGAAGGCCGCCAGCAGGCTCATGACCATTGTGGCAAGGTTGAAACTGGTGAAGTTGATGCCGAACAGAGTTGCGAAAAGCGCACCCCAGTAGGTGTGCGTTACTATAGTCGCTTGCGCGTACTCAGACGGCTTGAAGCCGTGACCCCTCGCCACCTCTTCCGCCGAGTGGACGTAAGTCCAGTCATCCAGGATGGCGAAGTCGCGCTGAATAGGCATGACGAGGAGCGCGAGCAGATAGCCTGCCAGTATCAGGGTTATGGCAAGGAGGTCGCACCTATCGAAATTGGACCTAGAGCGAGTTGCGGCCACAGGCTAAGGCATAGGGTGCCTGTAGGAGGCCGAATAGCGGCCTGTAACGAAGTGCTCTAGCTGTCGCTCTATATCGGTGAGGAGGCCGCTTGCGCCAATGCGAAAGAGGTCGGGGCGCATCCAGTCGGTGCCAAGCTCTTCTTTCATCAGGATTAGCCAGTCGAGGGCTTGCTTGGCTGTGCGAATACCTCCTGCGGGCTTGAAGCCTACTTTGTAGCCTGTCCTGTCGAGATACTCGCGTATGGCGCGCACCATGACGGTGCTGACGGGCAATGTAGCGTTGGTCGGTTCTTTACCTGTGGAGGTCTTTATGAAGTCGGACCCAGCCATCATGCAGACGATACTCGCCTGGTAGACGTTGCGCAGAGTGGCAAGCTCTCCCGTAGCAATGATAGACTTCATGTGGGCATCACCGCAGGCTTCTCGGTATGCGCGCACCTCGTTGTAGAGGGCATGCCAGTCGCCGGTAAGCACGTGGGCGCGAGAGATGACTATGTCTATCTCCTCCGCGCCTTCGTCCACCGAAGCGCGTATCTCCTGTATCTTCTGCTCGAATGGACTCTGGCCCGCCGGGAAGCCTGTTGACACAGCCGCCACAGGGATACCCGACCAATGTAGCGACTCCACCGCAGTAGACACAAGGTTGTGATAGACGCAGACAGCGCCGACCTTGATGTTCAGGTTCTCAGCGCCCACCGCTTTCGTGAGATCTTCGGTAAGGGGGCAACGTGCCTTGGCGCAAAGACGCCGCACGTTACCGGGAGTATCGTCGCCCGCCAGGGTGGTGAGGTCTATGCAGGTAATTGCGCGCAGGAGCCATGCCGCCTGCCACTCTTTCTTGACGGTCCGGCGAGTGGAAAGCGTAGAGGCGCGACGCTCGACGGCGCTCCTGTTGATTCGCGTGCCGTAAACCCAATCCAAATCGAGAGGCATACCAGGGTTACGCTCGAACTTGGGGCGATGTATAGGCGTAGGTAGAGGAGTCGGCGTGGGGCGTGGCTGCTCTACAACCTGGATGTTGGGAGCATTGGCCGGTTGCTGTTGCTGTTGCGGCTGCTCTGGTTGCTCCGCAGCTTCTTCCTGTCGCTCTATTAGCTCAGGTTGCTGAGGTTCCCTGGCGACGGCTGCATCCTCAATCTCTTCGGGTATGTGAGCGCCATTTTTCTTGCCGTTCGCCTCTCCCCCACCGCCAGCGCGTCCCGTTCTGCCGAGTGTAGAAGTCATCCTTTTGCCCTCCCGCCTTCCAAGTTCCTTCGATACTGTATTGCTTATACCTTAAGCATATCATCTGCCAACAAGAGTCAGTTGTCAAGATAGCATTAGTCCGGTCTTACTATCGAGATAGTATAAGTTCCCGCTATGTACCACTCTCTATAGGTGTTGTTTACTGGTAGACGCCTGTGCCACTCGCCGCTCCAACTGTTCCAAACACTCCACGGGAACATTCACGCTGCCTAAATCAGCATGGGAGAGGGCGTCGAGGCCGTGGAAGTCGCTGCCGCCTGTCGTGACGAGGTTGTACTTCTTCGCCAACTTCTCAATCGAGGCTATAGTTTCCTCTGTGTAGCGCCCGTAGTAAGTTTCGATGCCGTCTAGTCCCGCTTCTACCAGCCTGGGGAGGACGTGCTCTACATCTTTGACGAATGTGGGGTGAGCCAGGACTGCGACTCCACCGGACTGATGCACCAAATCGATGCACTCTTCCAGCGTGAGGTGGGCGCGCTCCACGAAGGCGGGCCTGCCTCTGGAGATGTACTTCTTGAATGCCTCGTCTATTGAGGAGGCGTAACCGGCCTCAATTAGCGCCTGAGCGACGTGCGGCCTGCCTAGCGAGCCATCGCCTGCAATCTCGGCCACTCGCGCCCAGGTGATGTTTATGCCGAGCGCCCGCAGCTTCCCGACCATCTTCTTACCCCGGTTAAGCCGACCATCTTGTAGCTCGCTCAATTTCTTCAGCAGTAGAGGATTCTTGTCGTCGAACAGATAGCCAAGCATGTGTACTTCGGTGCCCCCGACCTCTATACCAAACTCCACACCTGGCACGATGCGTATGCCGACCTTCGCAGCCTCAACACGGGCCTCATCCAGGCCTTCAACCGTGTCGTGGTCGGTTATTGCAAGTGCTGTGAGGCCGACGCTGTGGGCTTTCTTCACAAGATTAGTGGGGGAGAGTGCGCCATCCGAGGCAGTGGTGTGGCTGTGAAGATCTATCCTGGCTGCGGTGTCCATGCGCGTAGTATAGCACGTGGGACGTGTGAAACGTGAGGATGAAAGATGAGAACGTTGCGCTATCCACTTCACGTTTTACGTTTATGCCTCTTGCATTAACAACGCCTTTCAAAACCTCAGTTTAGGAAGTCCCAGCAGATAAGGGCACAGCCGGGTACCCTCTGGGTGATACAGGAAAGACTGATGGATATCCAACCTCCCCTCGTACCTGATGGCCAGTCCTCGGAACTGGCTGAGCCAGGCAAGCGTGCGCACTATAACCCGCCTGTTCTTGC
>JBDSDS010000136.1:0-7007 GCA_039920445.1 Chloroflexia bacterium | reverse complement strand
CAGGCCCATGTCCACGTGCCGGTTGCGGACTACATCAGTGGCCCAGCCGTTGCCTATCTCCGTATCGATTTGTGCTGAAAGCGGACTAAACCAGCTTCTGGAACACGAGTATGTACTGGTGGAGTTGATTAGCCACGAAGCGATAGGGATAGCCGAAAGGGTAGAGTCGAGGAGTCTGGTCGTACCAGATTTTGCAGCCTCTATATGCTACGTCCTGGAGGCGCGAGAGCCTTATGACTATATCGGCATGGAGCATGTTATGGTGCTCGGAGGTAGGTTGGAGGTCTTTAGCGAACAATACCATATAGCCTGACGGCTTGAGCACCTGTAGGGAAGTGCTTAATATACCAGCAAGCTCGTCGAGGAATAGGTCGTAGGGGAGGTTGCCGAGGTCGTCGGGGCTGGTGGTAAATGGGGTGGCTGCGCCGTCGCCTGTCTTCTTTTTCTTCTCGCCGCTCTGGGGCCTACGCATCATATCGCTGTAGGGTGGGTCGGTCAGCACCATATCGAACAGACGAGTCGAAACTTGCGGGTGAGCCAGCATACGGCGGGCGTCGGTAAGAAGAGCGGTCTGAGGCGCAAGTCCCTCTTGCGTAGAAGCCTTGTGGTAGGTGTCTATGTACTCCGCCGAGAGATCCAACCCGACTCCGTTTCGACCGGAAAGCGAGCAACCCAGGAGCGATCCACCCACTCCCATGAAAGGGTCGAGCACCCATTCACCCTGCTTTGTAAAGAACTCGATTATGCGCTGCATTAGCTGGGGTGGCTTGGGCGAAGGGTGAGTGCGCCTCAGGTTGTGCCCATACGAGTTTGGCCCGGTGGTCGGGTAGGCTGTAGCCTCTACCGATGAGAGAAAGTGCACCCACTGGCTTCCACTGAGGTCGTTCAGACGATTGCGAGGATCCCTTAGTGGATTTTGGATTTTGGATTTTGGATTTTGGATTTTTGCGCCCTCAGCGCGATTGCTCCTTTGTACCAATGCATTCTCCTGACACCAGCAAGCTGAGTGTGCTAAACCAGATCAATTCATAATTCAAAATTCCGTCACCCTACCCAGTAAAGCATCTCCTGAACGGTGGCGTTCGATTTGTACTGGCGGTTGTCGCCGTTGGCGTCCGAGCGGAAGCGGCGGTATTCGCAGGCGTAGACTTCGACGTTGCCGCGCTGTGTGAGGATATCAACCATCTGCTCGTGCGGAATGATCCCCTCGCTGTTGTAGCTCACCAGTAGCCACCGCGCTTTGGAGGTCTTCACCAGCTCCAACAGGCTCTCCCCGGCCTTGCCTGCCTTGCAATAATCCGAACGCTTTACCCCATCCATCCGAAGACCGGCGACACCTTTGACCGAAGGCTCATCGCCGAGCGCAAGGGTTTCGAGCATATGGTAGTTCGAGCAGTATTGGCGCGTGTTATAGGGTGGGTCGATATAAAGCAGGTCGCATTCCTGCTGAGGCACAAGAGTGTTGGCATCGGTCAGGTTGACGCTATGATTGTGGGCGCTGTGTACCAATTGAGGCACTGCCAGCATAAGCGGTTTGCGAGCGCGCGGGTCCCAGCTTTTCAGATAGGCCGCGTAAGTGCCCGCCACGTTCGCCACCTTCGACACAGCCTCTATCAAAGCGGCGATAAGAAGGTAATGCTCAGGCTCGGTAAGCCTGCCCATATCATGCCAGCGATTGATAGTCTGCCTGATGGCGTCTATACGCAAGGCGTTCGCGGAAGTGAAAAACCGCCTCCCGTCCACGCCGTCGGGCGCGTAGGTGCGATAAAAGAAACCTTCCACACCCCGAAGGTTGTTGAGGTGCGCTATCACCCTGTAAAGCGGCACGGGAAGGGTAATATCGGGATCGAGTTCTTCCGCCTCTATCAAACCCGTGAAGGGAGGGAGATCGTTCAGGCCGATGTAGGCGTGCTGTAGGGCGTAAGAATAGGTCATCAGGTCGCCGGAGATGACTTTCCATTCAAGGCGCTTAAGATGCCTTGCTACTGAAGTAGTGCCGGTGAAGGGGTCGCACACACAAAGCGGAGAGGCATGGTTACTAACCGCGCCGTGCATGGCAAGCACTTCGTCAATGAAGGTGAGCAGGCTATCTTTGTTACCCAGGTAGCGCATAGGTCTTCTGGTCATGACACGGGTTGCATACGGGAGCAAGAATGTAATTTGGATATTATGCCTGTTTTGCATCCCGAGCGCAAGAGCAGCAGACGGTAGATGATACAATACGCCCGTAACGCACCGCGCTTCATCTAACGTCACACAAACGATAGCTCTTAAATGTGGGGCCACAATTCCTCGGCGGCGTATAGTGTGAGGGCAAGAGGCTCTTCCGGCTCTTTGAGACGCTTCAAATGGGGCGGGTAGCGGCTTGCCTTTGTTGCGAACTGGAAGCCGTGGTGGAAGCCTGCCTGGTTAGCCCAGCTTCGAAAGTTATCCTGTGTAGGAAGGCTATAGAAGCTTCTGTTTATCTCAACAGTAGGGAAGTGCAATGCATAGTGAGAGAGCCAGTGCTTCTGCTTCAAGTCGTGCGGGTAGAAGCAGCCTATCCAGTGCTTGTATACCCAACCTGATGTGCCTATCCAGATCATGTAATACCTCACTGTTTTGCTTGCAAGGGAACCGGATATAGAACGCAGTGGGCAATCTTTGTGCCAGTTGCGCCATAGCAAAAAGGGTAAGAGGAATAGACGCAGTATATTTGTTATGCTACAGGTATAATGAAAACGGCCATTAACCAGGTTCCAATCGACAAAGAATCAGGAGATTAGAATGAAAATAGGCGTGGTATTCCCACAGACGGAAATAGGCACCGATCCGGCTGTCGTGCGCGACTATGCTCAAGCCGCAGAGGGGTTGGCCTACAGCCACATCCTTGTGTACGATCATGTACTGGGGGCGAGCATTGCTAACCGCCCCGGCTGGACCGGCCCATATACCTCCGATACGCTATTCCATGAGCCGTTTGTGCTGTTCGGCTACCTGGCAGGGATAACCAAAAAGATAGAGCTTGTAACTGGCGTGATAATCCTGCCGCAACGTCAGACAGCACTCGTCGCAAAGCAGGCAGCCGAGGTGGACATACTGAGTGGTGGGCGGCTGCGTCTCGGCGTGGGGATCGGCTGGAATGAGGTAGAGTACGAAGGGCTGAACGAGTCGTTCGGGAACAGAGGCAAGCGAATAGAGGAGCAGATCGAGGTAATGCGCAGGCTGTGGACCGAGCCGGTGGTTGAGTTCAAGGGGAAGTGGCACACAATACCAGAAGCGGGCATCAAGCCGCTGCCTGTGCAAAGGCCGATACCGATCTGGATAGGCGGGGGCGCCGAAGCAGTGCTGGAGCGCACAGGGAGGATGGGTGACGGCTGGTTCCCACAGATGAGGCCCGACGACCGAGCAAGGTTAGCTATTGACAAGATAAGGGCCTACGCAGAGCAGGCAGGGCGCGACCCTTCCTCAATCGGCATCGAGGCACGTCTGAATCTACGGGAAGGCGATCCCGACAGTTGGAATAACCAAATCGAAAGCTGGAAAGAGCTAGGAGCTACCCATATAGGCATCAATACAATGGGAATGGGGCTGGTGTCGCCCCACGATCACATCGGGAAGGTAAAAGAGATTAAATCGCTCCTGGACATTTAGCTCGGAAAGGCCTGGCTGCGCTGCTACTATATCCCTGCCGCGTAGCCATCTGCTCGCTTGTCGCTGCCCGCTGAGTATGCACCAGACGAAAGCCTCCATATAATCTGACCGCGCCCAAACCCGCCATTCGACTCCATAACTGTCACCTCGTGGCCCATCGCTCGTAACCCCGCGACAATGGCAGGGTCGGCTTCCTCCTCAATCTCCACGTCGCGCCCGCTCGTCCATTGCCAGCGTGGGGCGTCAAGGCTTTCCTGGGGGTTCATGTTGTAGTCTACCGTGTTGACTACTATCTGTATGTGTCCCTGGGGCTGCATGAAGCCGCCCATCACGCCAAACGGGCCGACCGCCTGCCCTTCACGGGTGAGGAAGCCTGGGATAATTGTGTGGTAAGGGCGCTTGCCCGGCTCTACATGATTGGGATGCGAAGGGTCCATGCTGAAGCCGTGCCCCCGGTTCTGAAGAGCTATGCCCGTGCCCGGCACGACCACTCCAGACCCAAACCCCATGTAGTTCGACTGGATAAAGCTGACCATCATGCCGTCCTCATCAGCGGCGCACATATACACCGTCCCGCCTGAGTTGGGGTCTCCTGGGGCCGGGTCTAGAGCACGCTCCCTGATCAAGGCGCGCCTAGTTGTAGCGTAGCCCTTATCGAGCAGGGCTGCAACCGGCACATCATAGAAAGCCGTATCAGCCACGTAGCGGTGAGCGTCAGCAAAGGCTAGTTTGAGGGCCTCTATCTGAAGGTGAAACGACTCGGCGCTATCTCGCGGCTTGAGGGATATGTCGTACCCCTCCAGGATGTTGAGGCCGATAAGGGCGGCGATCCCCTGGCCGTTGGGCGGTATCTCCCAGACGTCGTAGCCCCGATATGATGTCGAGATCGGCACGACCCAACTGCTCTTATGCGAAGCTAGGTCGTGCGCTGTAATGAGACCGCCCGTCTCGGATGCGAAGAGGGCGATCCGGCGGGCAGTCTCGCCTGTGTAGAAATCTTCGCCGCCCGACTCGGCTATTCGACGCAAGGTAGCCGCGTGGCCGGGACTCGACCACATCTCTCCGGCTTCGGGGGCGCGTCCGCCTGGGGCGAAGGTATCCATCCAGCCTTTGAACTCACGGCCTTGTGCCTGGGAGTATGCCTGGACAGCCGAGCGCCAACTCCTCGCTAGAATAGGAGAGATGGGGTAGCCATGTTCGGCGTAGTAGATGGCAGGGTCAAACAGGTCGCGGAAAGGGAGCCTGCCGTACTTGGTGTGCAGGTCGCGCCAGGCCGCAGGTGCGCCGGGCACAGTAACCGGCAGCCAGCCACGTGTGGGCATCGTCTCATGACCGGCGGCTTTTATGGCGTCAAGGGTCAAACCTGATGGGGAGCGCCCGGAGCCATTCAGCCCACGCACTTTGCTGCCATCCCACACAAGGGCAAAAACGTCCGAGCCGATGCCGTTAGAGGCTGGCTCTACTACGGTCAAGGCAATAGCCGTGGCGAGAACCGCATCGACGGCGTTCCCACCCTTTGATAGTATGGTGATGCCTGCCTGTACCGCGAGTGGTTGGCTGGTGGCTACCACCCCTCGCCGGGCAACCAGAACGCTCCGACGAGTCGTGTAGCGATTGCCGGTAAGATCGTAGTTAATGTCCAAGTCGCTGGCTCCTCTTTTGTATGATTGTTCGTCGTCATGTGCTTCGCATCATTCGGCTATTGTACTTTATAGCGGGTGGCGTGCCAACGAATGACAGCAAACGTGCGGCACAATTTATGCTGAGTAGTAGCGCACGACCGATAGGTTGTGCGGCGCGTGTATGTTTTTGCTTCAAAGAGGAAGGAGATCAGTAGCATGTACCTCAATTTGCATGGTAACTTTCCCGGCTTGCGTTCTCATTATGTCCTGTTGGTAGCAGTCGCTATTGGTGTGGCAGTGCCGGTGCTTGCCATGTCGCTCAGGGCTGCCACACCTCAAGTACAG
The DNA here is from genome assembly GCA_039920445.1 of Chloroflexia bacterium. GTDB lineage: Bacteria > Chloroflexota > Chloroflexia > QHBQ01 > JADMIH01 > JADMIH01. The sequence continues at coordinate 1,407 of JBDSDS010000136.1, read as the reverse complement.
AGTACACTTGCTCGATCCGGGGACGTAGGGTTTGGCAAGCTGCCTTTATCCTTCGAGCCTAACATGGGGCAGACGAGCGACCAGGTTCGCTATCTTGTTCACGCCAAAGGAGGCACTTTCTTCTTCACCCCTTCTGAGGTTGTGCTCGCATTGATGACCTCGGAAAAAGAAGCGTACAAAACCATCACAGGATCGGAGACGGACGTCGCGCCAGAGGTCACCAACAAACATATCGTCCGGCTGCGGTTCGACGGGGCAAACCCATCACCTGATATCAAAGCCAACGAAACACTTCCAGGCAGAGTAAACTACCTGACAGGCAACGAGCCGAGTATGTGGCGCACCAATCTACCAACCTACGCCGGAGTCACATACAGAAAGCTTTACCCAGGCATCAGCCTTAGCTACGCGGGCACAGAAGGTCTGCTCAAAGGTACATACACAATTGCACCGGGTACCGACCCCGCAGCTATAAGATGGCGCTACGCGGGTGCAACCAGCACGCGCATAAGCAGCGAGGGCGACCTGATAATCTCCGGCGAAGACTCCGGGATGTTACTTACCGAGCGAGCGCCGATTGCCTGGCAGGAGATTGATGGAAGGCAAGTGCCCGTACAAGCGCGGTATAGCGCCATACAGGGCGGTAGCGTAGGGTTCGCGCTCGGCAATTATGATAAAGCTTATCCGCTGACGATAGACCCTACTCTGACATATTCGACCTATCTTGGTGGGTCGGGTCAGGACGAAGGGTACGGGATCGATCTAGACGGAGTGGGCAACATGTATATCGTAGGCCTCACACAGTCTACGAACTTCCCCACGGCGAATGCTTACCAGTCCACGTATCAAGGCGGTACAGATGCTTTTGTCACCAAGATGAACCCGGAAGGTACGGCGCTCATCTACTCTACCTATCTGGGTGGTAGCGGCCTTGACCAGGGTTTCGCCATTGACGTGGACAGTGAAGGCAATGCCATCATCTCTGGCAACACTAACTCGACCAATTTCCCAGTCCAGGGTGCTTTCCAACCCAACTACGGTGGTGGCCCCGTCGACTCGTTTGCTACGAAGCTGAATCCGGCTGGCTCCGGGCTGTTCTTCTCTACTTATCTGGGCGGTAGCGGATTTGACACCGGGCAAGGCGTTGCCGTAGATGGCTTTAACAACATATTTGTGGTGGGCCTGTCCAATTCCCCCGACTTCCCTATACACAACCCTTATCAGCCCAATAACGCCGGTGCACAGGATGTCACTTTGACCAGTTTCAGCGACTTTGGCGGCGGCCGCTGGTCCACCTATCATGGCGGCGCTGGCGATGACTTCGGCCGAGGCATTGCCGTAGATAACCAGGGCGGCGTCTACGTGACAGGCAGCACGATATCGAACAACTTCCCGGTGGTGAACGCC
>JBDSDS010000135.1:0-3514 GCA_039920445.1 Chloroflexia bacterium | reverse complement strand
TGCAAGACGGGGGCTTTACCTAACATCACTTTCTCTATAATCTGCTGGCGATTGATGGAGAAGGCTATCGCAACGCGCACCGACTTGTCCTGGAAAAAAGGACGGTCGAGGTTGAAGTCGATGCGTTCCCATATTCGGTTAGGCGCGTACTCTACCTTCTGGTAACCGCCAATCGTATCGAGGGACTGTATCGGCATGCTAAAAAGATCGCTCGTAGCGGCATCGAGGTCCCCGCTTCGGAGTTGCGCGACCACCTGCGTGAGGTCAGGTATGATCTTGATAATTATCCTCTTGAGCAGTGGCTTGTCGGTAAGGTTATAGTTGGGATTCTGGACAAGCACTATCTGTGAGCCTACATCGAACCGCTCGACCTTGAACGGGCCGCTGCCTACCGGGTTGCGAGCGAAAGGGGTATCGAGTATGCGGTCCGCCTGTATCTTCCCAAGTATATGCTCTGGCAGGAGGCCACCCACGAGGCTGTAAAGCGGATCGACTACAGGCAGGTTTGCGTCAGCGAATGCTTTGAGGTGAGCAAAATGCTCCTTTTCGAGTGTCTTGTTGTAAAAGTCCCTCGCCTGGGCGGGCGACATGAAATTATAGATAACGGTGTACTTGTCGTGGGTGGCTACATCGGCCACCATCTCCTGAGTTGTGCGGTCCTGCACCAGGGCGTTAGGGTCCATTACCAGTTTGAAATGGTAAAGGGCATCGCGGGAAGTCACTTCAGCGCCGTCGGACCACTTGATGCCGGGGCGCATTTTGTACTTGACTACAAGATGGCGGTCAGCGCCAGTGCCTGTAAAGAATGCACCTCCGTTCTCAATAGTCGGCACGTACCAGGCTATCTCAGGGAAGAGGTTGTCGCGCGCATCACGGTTTACGAGCATGTCAAAGATCGGCTCAGAAACAAGACGCGCCACGCTCGCACTTTCAAACAAGGGGAAGAGGCTGGCCGGTTCCCTCGAAACAGCGATAGTCAGGGTATCGTTGACCGTGGCCGTTCCTTTGGGCGGGGCGATAGGCAGTTGGTCTGCCATGATTGGGGTTGCCCTGTACTGCTCCACCCCAAGTAGGCCAAGCTCTACCTCGTAGGGAGCAGCCTTCTCAGGGTGCAGCTCGAAGCGGTTGCGCTGGAAGTATTGCACTGTATAAGGCTTGCCGTCGGCCTGGGACACCTCCTGGAACGGTTCGCTCAAGGGGAAACCGAATTGCTTAAGGCCACCATACCTATTCCAATACTCCATTATCTTGCCAGAAATAGTGTGACGCGTTTCAGGGAACCAGACCTTGTTTGGGCCGGTATCTCCCGGCTTGGCGATGCCCGCGAATGGCAGGTCCGATTGGTTACGCAACTTGCCGGTGGCAGGATTGACCGAACCACGCCCCTCGGCCAGGTTCGTGCCCAGGAGGCCCAGAAGTACATCATACGGTGCGGCATTCGCGGTGTGTGCCTCAAAGCGTGTGCGCTCGAACCATTGCATCTCGTATATGCTGCCGTTGGTGAGCGAGACTTCGGCGCGGCGTGGGGTTAGCGGAAAGCCGCTAACGTACAGGTTGGCCTGGTCACTCCCATGCTTGTTCCACTCCTCAAGGAAGCGCCCGCATACATCGAAGTTGTTCATCTTACGGCAGTTCTGCTGCGCCGCTGCTCTATCTGGAAAGCCACCGGGCAAAATCGATGCGAATAATGCAACAGTTAGAGTAAATCGAAATACCTTAGCTACACGATATCGAATCGCACTATTCATAACATACCTCTTCGGAGATCAAGGATTGAGAGAAAGCAAATCAATTCATAATCCATAATTCAAAACTCAAAATTCATTCAGCAACCGCCGCCGCGTTGTGCGCCTGTCTGGTCGGTTCGGGTAAACGGTAGCCTCGACAAGCCTCAAGCACCAAACGGACCGATGTATCTAGGTCGATCTTGTGGCCGGGCGAAATGTAAAGAGGCTTTGAGCGCAACTTGGTGCGCACGGCTGCCGCTACAACCTCCCCGCGCCTGTTCTTCCACTGAGTGACCGACCCAGGTTCAAGCCCCGGCTCAGGCCCGCTCACGGCCAGGGGCGACTTTGCCACGCCGACTGACGGCAAATCAAGCAGCAGCCCTATATGGGAGGCTATGCCGATCTTGCGCGGGTGCGCTATCCCCTGTCCGTCGAAGAAGATAAGATCGGGCAGCCGGGACAACTTCTCGAAAGCAGCAAGCACAGCAGGACCCTCTCTGAATGAGAGAAGACCGGGCACATAAGGGAAATCCAAAGGCCGCTCGGCTCGCGCCACTTCCAACACCTGATAATCAGGATAGGAGAGAAGCACTACAGCCGCCCGTGCTACCCCTGTCGCGCTCATATCGACACCTGCCACGACCTTCAAGTCGCCAAAGTCAGGCGTGAGGGACACTCGTCCCGCGAGCGAGTGCTGGATAGCGTGCGCCTCCTCAGGAGAAACGTCCCATCTGTGGTAATTGGAGAGTGATAATGCCGGCAATAGCTACCCTTTCGGGAATTACGAATTACGAATGAATCTAAGGTAATTCGTAATTCGTAATTCGTTCAGAACCGTCGCCTAAGCCCGGTCACGAATACATCCGCCAGACTGTGAACTGCGCCCCCCAGGATGAACCCGATCAAAGCGTAGAAGATAGTGGCTGGGTGGCCCTGAATCCATTCTAACACCATCCTTGCGACTGAGAACAGGGTGCCGGTTGGATCGACAGGCACAAGTAGGTTCAGCACACCCAACGCCATAAGGGCAAGCAAAGACATTATGCCAGCGAAGTAGACGATTCGCAGTAGCGGCCCCAGCACGAAGCTATGGGAAACCCAACTACGATGGGGCACCATCTGGCGGTAAGGCAGCCACACCCAACGCATCCCGCCCCAACGCTTGTAAGGGGTCGAGAGCAGATCAAGATCGGGGCTGAACATCAAGCCGGACGATATGTGCGCCGCTACCAACACGAAAGCGTTAGTTGTGTTCATGTCGGGCAGGTCAAGGTTCAGCGCAGCGGGCATCATGGCAACGCCTGTAGCGAGTGTTATAACATCGTGTGTACGTCCATTAGGCATAAAGCTCTGAATTATGAAGGGTAAGGAACTCGTGTATGATGCGCCCGGTCGCGCCCCAGATTTCGTATGGGCCATAGGTGTAAAAGTGGATGTTATAAGTGAAGCCGTCCGCCGTTCGCTGCTCGATGTGGTGATTGTCCGGCTCGCGTAGTTCGCGCAAAGGCACTTCGATAACCTCTGCTACTTCATTATGATTTGGGTTGAATACTATCTCACACCTCAATGATCTCTCTTTCAGCCGCCCTATCACAGTAGTAATCACAAAGCCGCTTACACGCGCATAAACGGGCGGCATCGTTCTAAGCACCTCAACAAAATCTGGCTCTATGCCAAGTTCTTCGTGCGCCTCGCGGAGGGCTGTGTAGATAGGATCAGGGTCGGTTGGGTCTTGTGCGCCACCGGGCAACGAAATCTGGCCCTTGTGATGAGCCATCGTTTCGGGC
>JBDSDS010000134.1:0-8523 GCA_039920445.1 Chloroflexia bacterium | reverse complement strand
GAAACGTGACGCCTCAGCACACGTATATATAATAAAGGAAAGGATATATCATGGAAAACACACAAACAGTGACAAGCATAAACGACACCGAGTTTCAGAGTTATGTACTGGAGTCCGACACCCCGGTGGTGGTAGACTTCTGGGCGCCCTGGTGTGGGCCGTGCCGCATGGTAAGCCCTATCGTTGAGGAACTGAGCGCCGAGTACGGTGGCAAGGTCCGCTTCGCCAAGGTGAACATCGACGACAACGAGACCGTCTCATCGCAGTTCGGTATCTTCAGCATCCCCACCCTGATCGTCTTCAACGGTGGCCGCGAGATAAATCGCCATGTAGGTTTCGCACCAAAAGAGCAGCTAAAGCGGCAGATCGACCGCTCGCTTGCTTCATAAAGAGCGTCTTTACTCAAGGGGGCTGGAAGTTACCAGCCCCCTTTTTGGTGTGGGGATTAGGGGTTAGGGGTTAGGTGACAAGGTAAGGATAAATAGATGAAGTCAAGCTGCTTTAGCGCTGGATTCCGATATGTAGTATGGGTAGGATTATGAATGAGCACAACTTCCAACCCTTCCAAGGCGAAAAAGAGCACCGTTCGCCACACCCACGCCATACAGTGTGACCGTAGCAAGCGCCCTACCGTGGCTCCTTCGGCAGCTTCTGTTGAGCAAATGTTGGCCGAGTTGATCCACCCTGCTACCTACGCTCAAGGAGCCGCCTACCAAGATATGGGGCGGGGCTGCGCCATCGCATCTTGACCTTGGGAGTGAAGAGGGAGTGTTGTGGGTAGCGCCCTTGTACGCCGAGAGGTGGCGCATGGAAGACGCCTTCAACAGCGTCAAGGGAGTGTTGGTGTTGGCCTACTTGGGGTGTAGGGCTTCCAACGCTGTGCAGGTGCAGGTGTGGGCCACCTCGATACTGTACAGCGTCTTGGTGGACCTCCTCAAGCCTGCCAGCGAGACCCCACCCTTGATGTGGTAGACTACCTGGCACGCAAGGCTAAAGACTTCGGCTTGCTCAACCAGAAACGTCCCACTTCCACCCCTTGGTTTGCTACTTGACCCTTTCATGATTTCCTTAACTTGTCACCTATGCCCTAACCCCGGGAGTGACTAAAAGAGTAGAGTAAGGCCATTACGATACTTGGGCTGGCGTAAGATGAGGCGTCTGCGTCTGTTGTAGTGCCATGTGAACATACGGATAGCACGGGCAAGTGCCTCCCAACACCGCGAGAAGCATCTTGAGCATCGCTTCAGCCCCCGCTGCTCTCATGCCCAGGTAGGTTCTCAGGTCCGCATTCAGGCTCTCTATCGTAAAGGTTTCTTCTTTCCGTTGGGAGATCACATGTACGCTGTCATCTGGCCACCAAAGCTCCTGGTACACTGCTAAAGCATCAGAACAGTATCTTTGAGCGCAAGGCAAGCGATCTACGAACTCCTGCATGGCTGTGTAGTTGCGCTCTTGCATATCTTGCATAATACAGCACCCTACTATCAGCCTGCTCTCCCTAGAAACTGCCATTACTACATACGCTTGGCGCTTTTTTTACCCACGTACGTAAATAGCTCATCTATCTCCACATTCTCGGTAGGTCTGGTGTCTTCCACTTGCTGAGGCAGTTGATCGTGTGCATGATTGAACCAATTGATCACCGACTGAAAGTTGACACTCAGCACTCTACCTACGGCTCGGAAGCTCATGCCTTCCAAGCACATCTGTATGGCTTGCACACGCAGTGCTTGATCATAACCCATCGGCTTCTTGTTAGGTGTGAAGTACCGCCTACAAACCTCACACCTCATTTGTTTGCTGCCAGTATGGTTAGTGCCTGCCTTTATCACTCGCTCTGATTGCCTGCAGTATGGGCACGTTGGTTTGTTCGATCTTGTTTCCATTTATCCATTTTACATCCCGCTACTCTTTTCGTCACTCCCCTAACCCCTAACCCCTATACTCTATGACCCATCCTGGGCTATACTTAGTGCGTGCAAAACTTACCCGCGATTTACGTACTGGGCCACAAGAACCCTGACTCTGATGCTATCTGCTCGGCGATTGGGTTTACGGCCTTGCTGCATGCCCAGGGCCGGGCTAATGCTGTAGCCGCCAGGCAGGGGGTGTTGCGCCCTGAGACAGCTTATATACTTGAGCGGTTTGGCGTTCCGGCGCCACTCCTAGTTACAGATGTGCGACCACGGGTGGCAGATGTCATGACAAGCCCCGCCGTGTCGGTGGAGGAAGAGACTTCCCTTTATGAGGTAGGGCAGATGCTACAGCGTGAGGGTGTGCGCGCCGTATCTGTGGTTGATGCTGACGGGCGGCTATGCGGGATAATCGGCATAGAGGACTTTGCCCGCAGCTTCATCAGTGGGCTTGACCTTGACCAGTTGGATATGGTGCCTCTGAACCTCGAGAACGTGCTACGGGCGCTGGGGGGTCGGCTGCTGGTGGATGCGCCGGGCCGCACACTACGCGACCGGGCAATGGTCGGGGCTATGGAGATCGATACCATGCTCCAGCGTATCGCCCCCGACATCCTGCTTGTCATGGGCGACCGGGAGGACGCGCAAAAGGCTGCCATCGAGTTTGGAGTTGGCGCGCTTGTTATAACCGGTGATACGCCCGTTTCTGAGGAGATACTTGAACTTGCCCGCAAGCATCAAGTCACCGTTATCTCCGTCGCCCACCACACCTACACTACGGTGCGCCTGATCCATATGAGTACGGCTATACGCCATGTAATGCGTAAAGAGGTAATCACCTGCGAGCCTGATGATTTTGTGGACGATGTGCGGGAGATATTGCAGACGGGTAGAGTGCGTGCCCTGGTGGTGGTGGACGAGAACAGGAAAGTGCTTGGCATTATCAGCCGCACCAATCTTCTGCGGCAGGTACGGCGGCAGGTGGTGCTTGTAGACCACAACGAGCGCAGCCAATCGGTAGCAGGGATAGAGGAAGCAGACGTTATAGGCGTGATTGACCATCACCGCGTGGCCGACTTCCAGACCCGCAGCCCCGCCTTCATGCGCATGGAGCCGGTGGGAGCGACCAGCACTATCGTAGGCAAACTTTTTGCCGAGGCGAACATCCCTGTACCTCAACCAATCGCCGGAGTGTTGCTTTCAGGCATATTGACCGACACTTTGCTCTTTCGTGGGCCGACCACAACGCCGGAGGACCAGAGGGTAGCCGAAATACTGGCTGAGCGCGCGGGCGTTGATATAAACGAGCTTGGCGCACGCATACTCAGCCTCGCTTCGGATGTATCCGACCGCTCACCCGACCAGATTGTGATGTCCGACTTCAAGGAGTTTCGGGTAGAAGATTACAACTTCGGACTCGGTGTATTCGAGACCGCCGATGGCGAGGAGGTATTATCCAGGCGTGCAGAATTGCTCGATGCAATGACGCGCTTGCAGGGCCAGGGCTATACCAGCGTGCTTTTCGCTGTGATAGACATTATCAGGGAAACCACGGTCATTCTGGCGGCGGGCCATGCCGAGGCGGTGGCTGAGACGTTCGGAGCTGTGTTGGAGGAAGGTTATTCTATTCGCCTGCCGGGTATACTTTCGCGCAAGAAGCATATTGTGCCGTTGTTGACTAACCTGGCGCAGCGCATCGGTAACGCGGCATATCGCAGCTAGCGGCCCTCTACTTGGCGATGTCGCGCTTGTTCAATCCGATAAGGCTTCCGGCACCCAGTATCAGAGTTGCCGCAATCAATGCCAGCATTCCACCCCACTCTATCCCTGCTACCATCGGGTTGCCGTAAAGGTGAAAAATCGAGAGGTTGAGCGCGGCTTCGGGCAGCCCGAGAAATGGCGCGAATAACTCCAGGAAGAACATAGCGACCACTACAGCTATCGTCAGAGGCATCGCGGCTCCCGGCCTCTTGAGCCATGTGGCAATACATAGCCCGAAAGCCGCCACTACCAACGCTAATGGCAAGCTCGCGGCTAACGCCTGCCATACGTGCCCCGGGTCGAGACTTATACCACTGATCGCTGCTCCCAGAATGAGGCTGGCACTGATAACCAACAGCATGACCAGCAGGGAAAGCACTATGCCAACATAGCGCGCTGCCATTAGTTGCCACCTCGGCAAGGGCATCGCTGCCGTCAGCTCCATCCGCCCTTCTTCCTCGTCGCTTGACCACTCCCCGACTTGGACGATAGAGAATACCACTAGAAGCACCGGGAAGTACGTGAAAAACGCGATTGAAATATAAGACTCGTAGGTTGTGATGCTACCGAATAGCGCTTTGAACAAGGGTGTATTGCTCATTACCTGCCGTATAGGCTCCAGGGCTTCTTTAGCTGTAGTTACTATCATGAGAGCAAATAGCCCCAGGCCCGCACTCCAGCCGACCATCGACCCCAGGAGGTCCCGCGTGCTCTTGCTGAATAAGGATGTCAGTAGACGCATAGAGCCGCCTGTTGCTTTCGCACCTTGTGAACGCAGCGAGAAGAGGCGGAAGGTCGAGCCTATATCCCGCCGGGAGAATACCAGAGCGGAAAGGATCGTCAGCCCAGCTGTCAGCACCAAAAGCACCGACCAGGCTGCCCAGTCCATACCGCGTCCCGGAACCAGGGGTTTGCTTGCCGTGAAGTAGTGGAAGGGGAGAAGCCAGGTGAGCCAGCTCAGGCTGGGGATGCCTCCAAGCACGTTGTTGAGTAAAAAGGTCCCGAAGATAAGCGCGCCTGTGATAGAGGATGCCGTCCGCCTGGTAAGGACGAATTGCCCAACCAGCAGGCCTACTGCCCCCCAGAAGCCGACCAGGACTGCTATATTGAGCATCGCCAGCACGACCTCACCCGCCGGTACAGGCTCACCGGCCAGGATGATGCCTAGCAGCATGCCTATCCCCACAAGGAAGTTGGCTATTAATATGATGACTACAAGTGCAGATGCTTTTTGCTTGATCACTGACTGACGGCTGTGTGGGGTTGACAATAGCATATCAAGCGCGCCTTGCTGCTCTTCACCCCTTATCAGGCCAACGGCTATTACGGCCACCCACAGGCTCATCATTACAGGCACAAAACTGATTACGCGAGTGGTCAGAAATCCCCCGATAGTGTCCAGCGCCGTGATTTCGCCCATCAGGAAACTAAACGCTTGGAATACCTTGGCGACCTCGGCAGCCATTCTCGCTCGCTCTGCGCCTGTACCGCTTATCACAAGAGGGTACTGAGATGCCCCAGCGGCGGTAAGAAGCGCAATCCCACCTCCCCAGGCAAGCAGTCCCGCCTGGTTGTCGCGTATGCTCTTTAAGAAAATGTTACGTAGCAGCATGGTCTTTTGAAGTTCAAGGTTATGTTATGCGCTTGATGCTCTTAGTTGGCAGCTTTTGGCCGCTCTTCGTCACGTTCCTTTGTAATATGTCAGGAACGTTTCTTCGAGCGTCGGCTCGTGGCTAGTCAGCGACAGTACAGGATAAGATGCGGCTTTCTTAAGCACTGGATCCATGTCGCCGGACACCGTGAGATTGATAGAGTGATCTGTAGCTGTCACGCTGCTGACGTTGGATAGAGCAGAGAAGGCCTGCTGCACTTCGTCTGTGGCCGGTATACCAAGTGTCAAGGTCATGTGGTAAAGTCGTTCAGCGACTACTTCGCGTACCGAGCCGGAGCGCACCAGTCGCCCCTCGCGTATGATGCCGACGTGGTCGCAACTATGCTCGACCTCGCTCAACACGTGGGACGAGAGAAAGACGGTCGCTCCGCCCTCTCGTGCTTCAGCTAACATACGGAAGAACTCTTGCTGATTGAGAGGATCGAGTCCGCTTGTCGGCTCGTCGAGTATCAGCAGGCGGGGCCGGTGCATAAATGCCTGCACCAGCCCCACTTTTTGCTTGTTCCCCTTGGAATACTCGCGGAACTTCTTGCCCAGGTCCAACTGAAGCCGCTCGGCATAACTTTCTATTACGCTCATTGGAACCCCGCCTCGCAGGTTGCCGAGGTATGTGAGCGTCTGCCTGCCGGTGAGGTTGTTCCAGAGGGCAAGCTCGCCGGGCAGGTAGCCGACCAGCGCCTTTATCGCTACAGGCTCAGCCTGGCAGTCCTTTCCTGCGATGAATGCCTTGCCGTGCGTGGGACGTATTAGGTCCATCAGCACACGGATAGTGGTCGTCTTACCCGCGCCGTTCGGCCCCAGGAAGCCATAGACCTCTCCGTCTTCTACCTGTAAATCGAGGTCGATCACGCCCCGCGCCTGGCCGTAACTCTTGGTCAGGCTCTTTGTTTCAATCGCAGGCACATTTGCAGCCATATATAGCTCTCCTGTTCCGGCCCGCCGCATGAGCTTAAGAAAGGCAGGTTTACCCGGCGAAATCACCTATTTGAAGAATAGCACGGCTCTTAATGCGTGTCAACGGCATCATAAGATGTAGATGTTATCCATGGGAGGAATGATGTATTATTCGTCTGAGAACCCTAACAGTAATCCAGAGGAGTATTGATGATACCCAACAGCCTGAAAACCAAGCTAAGCAATGATGAGCCGGTCTACGGTATGCTCACGCCTATTTACGACCCCGCCATAGTGGAATTGATCGGCCACCTCGGCTTCGACTGCTATTTCTTTGATTGTGAACACGGCGCGGGTGGGCCTATACAGGCCGAGCATGTCGTACGCGCCTGCGAGACGGTCGGCATGACGCCCTTTGCTCGCGTGAGAAGCGCTGACCCCAAGCTGATATTGCAGTTCATGGACGCGGGGATAATGGGCGTGATGATGCCGGGCGTGATGGACGCCGATGATGTGAAGCGCCTTGTGGAGTCGGTCAAGTATCCACCTCTAGGCAGGCGTGGAATTGCCCCCGTTCGCGCCAACGATTACCTGCTTGGGTCCATGCCTCAAGGTGAATACGTGCCCTTTGCCAACGAGCAGACGTTGGTGCTGCCCCAGATAGAGACGATGGAGGCGATCAAGAACCTCGACAGCCTGCTAAAGGTAGAAGGGGTGGACGGCTATTTCGTTGGCCCGCGCGACCTCTCCATGTCGATGGGCTTCTCTGACGGCCCCGGCCACCCGGAGGTCAGGTCGCTTATTACCGAGATATTCGATAGAGTAAGGGGAGCAGGCCTGGTTACAGGCACGGTAGCGGGCAGTGCCGAGGAGGCCGCCGATATAGTCGAACGCGGCGGACGCATCATTCTCGGCTCGGTGCAGGGGCTTTTGAAGCTGGGGGCGAGATCGTTTTTGGCGGGGAGAGGGTAGGGATTTTGGATTTTGGATTAGAAGATGTGAAACGTCAATATCGACCACCGACTACAGCACGTCCATATCACGATAGACAAATTCCCTGTCGAACCGGAAGGGGTTAGCATCGGGAGCAACAGCGCCGATGATAGTGTCTACCACCAGGCGGCTGCCACCACCGCTTGCCATGATGCCGTGACCGCTGTAGCCGCAGTTGAGGTAGAGGCCCGGTATGGGTGAAGGGCCGAGGTAGGGACGGTGGTCAGGCGTGTAGGCGTATTGCCCGGCCTGCAGGAACCAGTTGGAGGTTTGGCGCGCCCATACATCTCGCCAGAAGGGGCTGATACGGGCTACAGAGTGGTCACTCGATGGGTCAAGCAGGCCGAAAGCGAAGTCGCTGCTGGTAGGTACTTCATCTAACGGTGGGCCGGGTGGGACGCCGGGAGACGTTCGGAGCAGGTAAGCGCCGCGCAGGGCAGGCCGCCAGTGGGCACCTGTGTCTTCATCAATTGTCATCGGCGCGTCCGGTGGCACTTCGGGCACATCAGGCATGATCAGCTTCTGACGGCGAACCAGGGCAAGGGGCAGTTCGAAGCCTGCAAGGCGGGCTACTTCACCGGAGAATGGCCCGGCGGCTATCACCACGTTCCCGGCGCTTATAAAGCCGCGCGAGGTATGGACTCCGTGAACGCGCCCCCTATCCAGATCGAAGCCAATGGCCTGTGTGTTTATTACAAATGTGGTAGAAGCGGATGCGGCGGCATAGCCCATAGTCAGGCGACGCACGTCTAGCCAGCCGTCACGCGCACGGTAGCGGGCACCCAGGATGTTGGGCGACAGGTAAGGAAAGCGGCTGCGGGCAGTGTCGCCGTCCATGTACTCTACGTCGGTCAGTCCCCATTCGTGCTGGAGAGCTACGAGCGCCTGTTGGCGGGCAGCCATTTCCTGGGAGGTAGTCAGCCAGAGATAGCCTTGTTGGCGCAGCTCCAGGTCGTAGCCCTGCAAACCGGTCACGTCGGCGAAGTTCTCGAACAGGTGAATACTTTCACTGACGAGGGCTATCTCCTCCGGGTTGTCGAACTGTGCGCGGAATGCGCCTGTCGAGGCTGGGGTAGTGAGGGTGCAGAGAGCAGGGCGGCGCTCCAGCAGCACTGTACGGAGGCCCGCTCTTGCCGCGAAAAAGGCTGTCGCCGCGCCAACGATGCCCCCGCCTATTACGACAAGGTCGGCGGTGTTGGGCATGTTGGTTGTGATAGCCAGTGTAGACATCATATTACCTGGAAGCATAGGAGGTATGTATGTGGGACCCGTGTGTCCGCCCTTGCCTGG
>JBDSDS010000133.1:0-3784 GCA_039920445.1 Chloroflexia bacterium | reverse complement strand
CATCACCGAGCAGGTGTTCCTCAAGATGATTGAAGCTGTATCCGGTTTCCAGTGGCAAGGGACGTCCTTTTCGTCCTGGCTGTACCGCATCGCGCACAATCTGGTGGTTGATATGCTCCGCAGGCAGTCGCGCAGGCCTCAGATGTCTTTAGAGCCGGTAGCGGATACGCTGCCTTCTGAAGGTGACGATCCTTATCGGCTCGCAGAGAGAAGTGATTTCCGTGATCATCTTCAAGAAGCGATGAGCAAATTAACCGACTTGCAGGCCCAGGTCATCTCGCTCAAGTTTGGCGGCGAGATGAGCAACGCGGAAGTGGCGAATTTGCTCGACCGCAGCGAGGGGGCAGTGAAGGCTTTACAGTACAGCGCCCTGCAGAATCTACAAAAGCTGATGGTGCAGCACGATTATCAACATGGCATGGATGCATAAACACGTGAACGCTAGATCGAAAAGGAAGTAGTGGCAAGAGTAACGATACAAGACGCGCTTGATTACTGTCTGGTAAACCCGGACGGTTTGAGCGTGGAAGAATTACTCATGAAGTTCCCCGAATACCGGGATGAGCTTCAGCCTATGCTTGCCTTGAGCGTGAACATCGCTACTCTTGAGCCTCCACCCGTTCCGGTAGATCGCCGGGCGGCGATGAAGCAGCGCCTTATGGCTTCTGCCTCTGCTGCTACGCTCACTGTCGCGATTATCCCTCAAAAGAGCGCCGTACCCGCTTCACCACCGTCACCACCCTGGTGGGAAAGCTTGTTAGCCCTAGTTCGACGCCCCGCGCTGGTAGGTGCGCTCGGCGCAGTGGCGGTTGTTGCCTTACTCTGGTGGTCTGCCATAGGCTCACTGCCCGATAGCCCCCTCTACGGTGTGAAACTTACGAGCGAGGATGCTCTGCGTAACCTTACAAGGGGCACATCGGGGCGAATAGACTCTTATCTTGGTTCGGCGAGCGCCAGGCTGAACGACATTAGAGAGATGCAACGGCAAGAAAAGCTTGCCCAGGCCGGCCCCGCAATCAACAACTACAGGTCGAGTATCGCTAGCAGTGCTGCTCTCTTGGAACAGACTAGCGGCGAGGAGCGCACTAACCTTGCCAAGAAACTATATGTCTCCAGCGCCCAGGGCTTTGTCGGGTTAGCTGCTATTGCGCCTGATTTGTCCAATATCGCCGGTGATGTGCGCGCTAACTTTGATGAAACGATAAATACCCTTGAAGAGTTACGAGCCGACACGGGCGGGATTCTCATATCGTCGAATGTGGATGTATATGCGTTACTCCTCGAAGCTGATATTGAGCCTTCGACGGTACCTACCCCGCTGCCCAAATTTGCATTGGTTACTGCTACTGTCACTGTGCCTGCCGTTGCCGACGCGACGCGGACCAGCATCGCCGCCACCCAGGCTACCGAGACCGCACGGATCTCAGCCGCCCAACTTACCGCTCAGGCTATAATTGCCGGAAGTGGAGGACCCTCGGCGGGCACACCTTCAGCGAGATTCAATGCAGCGCAGACAGTTGTGGCCGGCGGCACCGGGTCAAGTATGGCATCGGCGCAGCAAACAGTTCTGGCACCTGTCCCCGCCACGGAAACTCCTGTTCCAAGCGCCACAGAGACCATGATTAATAGCCCCACCGCTACAACGGGCGTCCCAAAGACTTCCCTCCCAACCTGGACCAGTGTTGTTCCAAGAGCTACTCGTACTGTTGCGCAGACTTCTATTCCAAGCGCCACACGTACCATTCAGCCGCTCACGCCACGGCCCGCCACGAATACGCCTCGGCCTCCTCAGGCGACTGCCACTCGAAGGGCCACTAATACTAGTACCTTGCCTCAACCGACAAATATCCCGACAGTGGTGACGCGGGTGCCTACGACTGCAGTGCCTACATCTACTCAGGTTCCAAGCGCCACTATGCCTGTTTCTACGTTTACTCCTGTGCCAACGTTGGTGCCATCAACGACTGAGCCAACGCCTTCTCGTACTCCTCTACCTATATTGACCCAGCTACCCCCACTGCCTACGATTGTGCTGAACACTCCGAGGCCGAGCAGTACCCCTGTTCCACCTTTCCCTACTGGCTTGCCCATTACGCCCCTGCCCTTACCAACAATAACGTCTATCCTACCAACTGCGCCAGCCCTAACATCGATTCCGTTGCCAACAGAGATACTCTGTGTTCTTGAGTTGGACGATGTCAATATTTCATGCGGTTTGGGGCTTTGCCTGAACTCTTCAGCGGTTGTGCATAATGAGTCTTCCTCAGGCGTGTCGGCAACCTGGACTGCTGAGTTGCGCGTCAAGGTTGGATCGGGGAGCTACATCACCCTTTCTACGCAGACCGGCAATGCGGAATTTGCGCCTGGCGGCACACTTATAGAGCCTAGATTCTGCGTTCCTCTACCGATTGGGACAACTCAGGTACAGATCAGGCTCAGTTTGTCGTATGCAGGCTGCTCAGAGCAGCAAAGCTCAGGCGCGATTCAACCCTGTGGCTTGCCTTGAGTCCTGGAACCTATTAGGGCCTTAATGTAGAGGCAGACACATTTGTCTGCCTCTTTTCCTATGCACCATCCTAGTGACCACACGGGTAGGGCGGAAACATTGGTCCGCCCCTACTGTTTTTTGCTGGCTCGCCTGCCCAATGCTGACCGGAGGCCCGATAACTCCTGTTGTGTAAGCGGCTTGAGAAGAGTCACCGTCAGCACGTACGATACAAGCAGGAGCAATCCAATACCTAAGTAAGAAGCGAACTCGCCTGACCCCGCTCTCCACTTATCCTGGAAAGGCCACAAGAGCCATGCTACTGCCGCCACCATCGCTCCAGCCAGTAAAGTCTTCCAGGCGAGTTGGTCTATATGCACAGGTCCAATTTCCTTCGAGGTCCAGTACAGGAAGGGGACAAGCAGTACCAACTCGCTGCCGATTGTGGCTATCGCCGCGCCATTGATGCCGAGGAGAGGCACCAATACCATGTTGGCAGCCAGGTTGAACAGCACTGTCGCGCCGAATGCCCATGTTATTAGATTCTGGCGGTTGAGCGCGATAAGTACATACTGTGTCACTCCGTTGATGAAGCTGAGCGGCAGGAAGAGGATCAATATTTGTAGAACGACCACCGATGAGGGCTGAAACTCTGGTCTGCCTCCCGTAACTATGGTGATAAGGATCGGTGCGAACCAGATGGTCAGCGCCATGAGCGGCACAGACAGCATAAGCAGCATCTTGAGCGCAAAAGTATACTCATATGCGAGGCGCGCTTTGTCTGTCTCGGCGTGGCGAGCCATGCGTGGAAAGAGAGCAAGCGTCACGGCTGGGGTGATGAGTAGCACGAAGTTGAGGAAGCTGTAAGCGGCGGCATATCTCTCCACAGCCAGGTCGTCCTGATTAGCCTTGATGATAAACTGGTCGGCGCGGAAGAAAAGCCCAACAAGCAGCGCATTCAGCATAAGGGGCCAACCCGCCTTGAGTAACGGAGGGAAACGACGCCAGGCCCTGTTTTGGTCGGGCTTTATGCGACCTGCGGTTTTCAGAACGATCTCCGGGAAATCACGGCGAAGGATTAGGGCGAAGGCAATAGCAGTGACGAGTGTTGCCACCAGGGCCGATAACGCCAGCCCTATTACCCCCCAGCCGAGGAGTAACGCTCCCACGCCGAGGGACACGTTCAGCAGCGAGGTGGCAATGCCTATGGCTGCAGGTGGTGACATCCTCTCGCGGGCATAAAGCAGCGCTGTCACCGAGCCGGAGAAAGCGCCGGGGAGGAGCGACAGGGTAAGCAGT
>JBDSDS010000132.1:0-4983 GCA_039920445.1 Chloroflexia bacterium | reverse complement strand
GACTTCATACCGTATGGCGTAGCCTTATGTGCCGCGACCATCCTGTTCCTTGTCTATCCTGCTCCCTTTGCCGATGCTCTCAAACTGCCGAATCTGATGGTTTTTCTGTCCGGCATTTTTGGGTAGGCAGACGGAAATTACGAATTACGAATTACGGGTTACGAATTACGATGAAATCGCCAAGTAACGCCAAGATTTTTATTGTTTATGCGTTACGAGTTGAATATCCCCTTCTAACCCGTAACCCGTAATTCGTAATTCGTAATTTCCGCCAACCCCTCTCGTCTTGACGGCTTTCGAGCGCTTATCGTATACTCGCCATAGGCGTGGGCTGCAAAACGAGTCTGATTTACCTACGCTGCTATGAGGGTAGGTATTTTGGCTATGTCTCAAACTTGTGCTCAGTGCGGCATGCCGATAAAGGAAGGGTATCGCTTTTGCTCCAACTGTGGGGCTTCAGCCGGTGACGCCAGCCAATCGCCCGCGCTTCATGCTCAGGTCGATGTGTCTGAGCAAGTAGCTTTAGATGAGCAGGTAGTGGCCCCTCCCACCCTTTATGGCCCCCAGACGCCGATGCCTCCGCCTTCGGCTAGAAATGCCGGGCCTTCACGCGCAGCGACGATGCGGCCAGACCCCAAAGAAGGCGGCATGTACGTGCCGTATGGGACGGAGGCAGAGACGCATCTTGAGAGCGTCGGCAGTCCGCGTTCGCGCGTCATGCCGGTGATAGTCGTTGCGGCGGTATTGCTGTTGGGCCTTGCTGCACTTACAGCCTATCTGCTGATTAGTCCGAAACCGAACACAGTGGTCGCCAGCTGTGACCTGCCCGTAAGCCCTACCGAGGAAGACAGAGTAAAGCAGGCGGTTTGCCTGAGCAATGAGGAACAGATAAAGGCATGGCGCGATCTGGATGTCGAGGTACTTAAGGGGACCAGGACAGGTGAAGTGCTCACGGAGAACATAGAGTATGTAGAGGATCTCAAGAAGCGGAACCTGTACGCTGTGCCTGTCCTGGGAAGCCTTGAGATAAGGGAAGTCAAGATAACTGGTGATACCGCAACAGTACGCACAATCGAAACCTGGTCGGTCACGTTCCATAATCGTCAGGATAAGAGCGTGGTCGAGACCAAGCCGCCGGAGACGCTTGCAGAGACCTACCACATGGTCAAGCAAAACGGTAAATGGCTGGTTGAGC
Organism: Chloroflexia bacterium; assembly: GCA_039920445.1. Taxonomy (GTDB): domain Bacteria; phylum Chloroflexota; class Chloroflexia; order QHBQ01; family JADMIH01; genus JADMIH01. The sequence goes on along the minus strand of JBDSDS010000132.1, from coordinate 3,788 downwards.
GTCTTGATTTCGGGGAAAACCCATAATCTGGGATGATAGCGTTACCACCAGATAGTGCCGGGCAAACAAGAAAGAGACCCCTGAGGCGAGGTCTCTTTTGTATTTCTAATACGATAGTATTCTGCTATCGGCTCTGTTCGATACAAACCGGGACTGCTTCCGGCGCTGATGCGCGACGCATACGTAGGCCTGCGATTAGCAGCAGAGCCGCGCAAGCAGCCAGCCATGTTCCCAGACCCGACGGTCCACCTCCGGTAGATGGCGCGTTTGTAGGCGGCGAGGAGGCGGGTATTTGCGCTGCCGTGGCTCCCTGCTGTTCCTTAGCCGGGACGTTGTCGCTCGATCTGACTGTGACTGGAGGGCTTTCCTCCTTCACTTCCGGCGCTACTGGCACAGGCTGCGGTTGAGGCGTGGGGGTGGTTGGAGCTGCCGCCGAACCGCTGGCTGAAGCAGAAGTCGAACCATCGGAGCTTGAGCGTCCATCGATGCTCCCTGCGGCCTCGGATTCCTTCTTTGGTTCTTGTGTTGCTGTTGGATTAGGTGTGGAGATCCGCCTGCTGGGAGTTATCACTATTGGAACCCCTGTGGTCGGTTGCGCGCGCGGGAGAGTAGGTTGTGGTGTGCCCACCCTGCCTGTAGCTACAGCTTCCGGCAACTTATCAGCGGTCTCGGTGGGAACAGACTTTGTGCTTACCGGAGAGGGTACAGGTATCACGTTCCTGATGGTTGCCTGCGCTTTCGGCAGCTCAGGCGGCGGTCCGGATACGCTCGACTGCGGCAGGAGCGCAACTTCCGTTTTGGGCGTCTGCATGGGAGAGGCGGCAGGGCTACCTGTTGAGTTTTCTGTCGCTATCTCTTTCTGGGGTTTGTCAACGCTGGGGGGCTGCGGCCTGGTTTTGATGGCGGGGACAACTGTCGGCTCTAGCGTGGAAGCAACGGTTGGGCTAGGCTCTGTGGTGGGGTCGTCCTGTACAACCTCCGTAGGAACAGGCGTTTTGGTGTCGGCGGGTGTAGCCTTGGCCCCCTCAACGGGCGTGGGAGAAGGGCGTGTGGCCTTGTAGGAAGGCGTGGAGGCTGCGACCGGTGTAGAGCCGTTCTTGTAAGAGGGGGTGGCCGTTTCCTCAGCCGGTGGAGGGTCCGCTAGAACCGTGGTCTCAGTCGGAGTAACGTTGCTCGGCGGTTCTACCTCGGGGTCGTCGGGCGCGGTCGCCCATACAAGTACAGCGCCCGAAGGCCCTGTGAATAGGGTGCCGTATGGAAGGTATATGACTACATCCTGCTCGCTTGTGTTGCGGACCGTCAGATGGCCGCGACCGATAGCGGGTGAAGGGGCTAATGGAGTAAGAGTAAAGTCTTCAAGTTGGACTTTCTCGCCGACCAGAGGAAGTAAAGAACGACCGTCTGGTCGCCAGCTGGGTGTGCCCTGGCTCGCTCCGGCGGCAGCGGCCATGCGTTCAGCGACGGTGTGACCTGGGTCCCGCCAGATACCATCTTGCGCGTACCAGACGGCGAGAGCCACCTGATCCGGCGCGCTCTCCGTGTATCCCCATTCTAGTGCGTAGAAGAGCGTGGTCCTGACGCGGTCAGACGCTAATGGATCGGTTGCGAGAGCAAGCCTGTCTGTTGCTATGCTCGCTCCGGGTTGGAGCGCAAGCCCGCGAACTGCGATAGTTGCTGTGCTGCCTGCCTCCAACGTGATCGAATGCCCCGGCACAGCCTGCAGAGGCGCGGCGCTTATGACAGGCGCAAATATCCCTGTGAGGCTAACCGCTGTGCAGAATAATAGGAGAAACGCAACACGAAGTAAGAAGCGTCTGTGACCGAAGTAGTACAAGTGAGACCACCTTTCTCTGAGTTGTGCGCCAGGATTAGAGTATACAAGGTGTGCCCCGCATTTGTAAAGAAGATAGATGATAGGGATTGGCGAATATGGCAGATGTAGGGGCGGACCCGTGTGTCCACCCCTACAGTATTGCATCTTCCCTTTTAGCCACTCCCGATTAGGGAGGCGGCGAAATGCTTGACTTTTGCCGCCTGGTACACTATTCTGCTGGATATGGACCCCAGATTTGCGGATAGGGCTTTCGAGCCTGAAATACCCGTCCAGACCACGCCCAAAAGCGAACTTGAAACGCGCGCTATTCGCCTTCAGATCCTTATGCATGAGGAGGGAATCGACGGGGTCATAGCTACCCAGAACGCCGATGTATTCTACCTCGGTGGGGTAGTCCAGCAGGCTCAGCTATATCTTCCCCTGGATGGACCACCTGTGCTGATGGTTCGCAAGCACCTGGGCCGATCTCACATGGTATCTCAACTTCCTCCGGGGTCGGTGGTTGGCGTGCGGTCGCTGAAAGAACTGCCGGGTATCATTGAGGCCGCAGGTAGCAGGCCCAGGCGTATAGGCTTCGAGCTAGATACGCTCCCTGTCTCGATCTTTCAGGCTTATGAGAAAGCTCTAGCCCCACTCGAAGCGGAACTTGTCGATGCTAGCAGCCTTTTCCGAAGAGTGCGCGCAATCAAGAGCGATTATGAGATTGAGCAGATCAAGCATGCGGCTGACATCGCCGAGGTTGGAGTGCAGGCGGCGGTTGAAAGGCTCCGAGAGGGCGTGACCGAGGTAGAGGTCGCCGCTCATGTCGAGGCGGCAACGCGCATGGCGGGGCATAGCGGCGCGGTGCGTATACGCGCTTACGGCCAGGAGATGCACATGGGCCACCTGTTGGCGGGCGGGTCGGGTTCTCTAGCCTCGTTTATGAACTCTCCAACAGGCGGTTACGGGCCGGGTCCCTGGGCACCCTACGGCGCTGGACGACGGCAGATTGAGCGTGGTGAGCCGGTCTTGCTTGATTATTCGGGTGAGTGGGGGGGCTACATCGCAGACCAGACACGTATGCTCTCTGTAGGGCCACTTTCGCGGTTCTGGCTGGACGCTTATGACGCCATGCGCGAAGTATTGTTTTACCTCGAACTTGAGGTCAGGCCGGGCATAACGAGCGGTAATCTGTACGATATGGCTTTACATTGCGCCGAATCGTTGGGACACGGTGATAATTTCATGGGACCGCCGGAAGAAGAGTCGCCAGGGCAGAAGGTATACTTCGTGGGGCACGGCGTGGGCCTCGAACTGGACGAGTGGCCGCCGTTGCAGCGCGGCACCACAGCGGTCCTTGAGGAAGGCATGACGCTCGCAATCGAGCCGAAGCTGATCTTCGCCAGGCGTGGGGCGATTGGCGTTGAGGATACCTTTCTTTTGACGGGCGATGGACTAGTCGCGCTCACTCATTCCTCCAGGGAAATCGTCTCGGTCTAACCGAGTTATATGACTGCCCCTCCAGGCGCGCAGGACGTGACACCTCCTGCCCCCGCTCCGCTCATACCCAGGTCTAGCCGGACGAACGCACCGTCTTCCCAGGCCGGAACGCATAAACGTCGGTTTCCCACACTCCCGTTTCATCTAACGCTTCCTTCTCAACTTACTGCATTCCTACGGCTTCCCTTGCTGGTCTTACTGCTGGCGACCGCAGTTGCTTCTGCTCTCTGGCTGGCTGCGGGCGTTGAGATGCGCGGCTCCGAGCAGCAGCGGGAAAGCGGAAGCACAGGTGAACTGCCCATCTCCCAGGTTGCTCAGAGTTTTCGTAGTCCACGCGCAGACCTGAGCCGCGTCGAACTGCTGTTGAGAGGCTACGCCGGGCTGCCAGCTGACGGTACGGTTCGATTGCTCGAAGGCGATGGGCTGGGGGGCAGCCCGCTATACGAGGCTACCATGGACAAAGGGCGTTTCGACA
>JBDSDS010000131.1:0-3095 GCA_039920445.1 Chloroflexia bacterium | reverse complement strand
AGTGGGCATACGCGTCTAGTGCAGTCCAACTTCGAGCGCCTGGACGAAGTTGCAATTGCTGAGGGATTTCCACAAGTAGACGGTGTGCTGCTCGACCTGGGTGTATCATCTATGCAGCTTGATAGGCCAGAGCGCGGCTTCTCGTTTCGCGTAGAAGGCCCTCTAGATATGCGCCTCGACGCCAGCGAGGGAGAAACTGCCGCTGACTTGGTGAATACACTACCAGAGGAAGAACTGGCAAACTTGATATACAAATATGGGGAAGAGAAAGCATCACGCCGTATAGCTCGCCGCATCGTAGAAGCCCGCGAAAGAGGGCCGATTGCCACCACTTCACATCTTGAGGCTATTGTATATGGCGCGTTGGGCGGAAAAGCAGCAGGGCGAACGCGCAATCCGATCCACCCTGCTACAAAGACCTTCCAGGCGCTCAGGATTGCTGTCAACCGCGAGCTTGAAGCGCTTGAGAAAGGTCTCGCTGCGGCGGTGCGAGTGCTGAAGCCGGGGGGTAGGCTGGCGGTGATTTCTTTTCATTCGCTGGAAGACCGTATAGTAAAGCTTTTCATCAGGCAGGAGCAAAAGGGCTGTATCTGCCCGCCCGAGTACCCGGCTTGCGTCTGTGAGCGTACACCTACTCTGAAAGCGGTGAACAACAAGCCGCTCGAAGCATCTGAAGAAGAAGCGCGTCGTAACCCCAGAAGCCGCAGCGCTAAGCTGAGGATAGCAGAGAGAATATAAGTTGTTAGCATCACAACCACCAGAGTCACTAGAATACGCAGCATCCAGCGATGTACATAACAGAAACGCCGAGCCAGCCATGAGCAAACGCCGACGAAACCAGGCACAGGCATCACCCACGCGACGCAGATTTGCGCCATCTTTGCGGTTGGTGCCACGCTCGGTTGTGTCGGCTGCCGAGCAATCGGTGTCGAGTATCAGGCCGAGCCTGTTGCGTGGGCTTGACCTTCCACCGGCGCTCGCGTTGCTGGTCGGCGCGATCATCCTGGCCCTCGTCTGCTTTATCTATCTGACGCAGATAACGGCTGTCAGCAACGCTAACTTCACCCTCCAGACCCTCCAGGACGAGCATACAGACTTCTTACGTGAGCGACAGGACTTGCAATTGCAGATAGGACGCGCCCAATCACTCCCTAATATAGAGAAATTCGCCCGCGAGAAGCTGCAGATGGTGCCGGTCGGCGACCAGTATTCATACCTGCCTGTGAGCAGCGGCCCGCTAGATGCAGTGCCGCCGCTTCCTACCCCCGCACTGCCCATTGCCACACCGTAGGAAATAGATTGGTGGGCTAATTCCTAATTCCTGATCCCTGACCGCACTCCAAAACGAGGTATAAATGGCCCAGAACACACTCAACCAGCGAGCACAGCAGGCATCTCGTCACCGCCGAGTTGATCTTTGGCGATTGTGGGTGCTGATGCTCGTCTTTGCCCTGTTTGGGGTATACAACGCGTGGAAGGTCTTCAACCTCCAGGTGTTGCGATATAGCGACATGTACGCCAGGGCCGAGAAGCTGATCAAGTGGAAGGACACCATCCAGCCCACGCGCGGCGCTATCTACGACTCCAGGGGCCAGCTCCTCGCGGGTAACACCACCGCCGAGGATGTTTACATAGACAAGATGCACGCTGATGAAGAAGACCTGCACAGAATAGCCGACCTCCTCGGCCCCGTGGTCGGGAAGCAGCCGGGCGACCTCTATACTCTCTTGAAGGAAGCAGCAGGCACCAATATCAGGGTAGCCAGTAAACTCAATGACGAAACTACAGCAAAGGTCCGTGACCTCGTAGATAAGAACAAGGCTCTGCTTCAATACAAGCTCTATCTCGATCCACAGCCGTTGCGGCAATACCCGGCAGAGGGGCTAGCGGCCTCCGTGCTCGGTTTCACAGACCACGAGAACGAAGGGCATTACGGCGTCGAGGAGTTTTATAACAGCACCCTCGGCGGTGAGCCGGGTTGGATATTCGCCGAGCACGACGCCAGCGGTAGACCGCTCGTCCTCCAACAGCCTGAGATGCAGCCCGCGAAGGACGGATCGGACATCGTGCTCACCATAGACAGCGCCATCCAGTACCTCGCGGAGCGAGAGCTTGCTGCTTCCCTGGCAGAGTTCAAGGCGGAAAGTGGCTACGTGGTGGTGCAGGACCCCCAAACGGGCGGCATCCTCGCCATGGTCAGCCTTCCTGGCTTCGACCCGAACAAGTTCAATGAAGTGACCGATTACGGTGTCTTCCGCAATCCTATGGTCAATGACGTGCGTGAGCCTGGCTCAACCATGAAGGTATTGACCTATGCCTCCGGCATAGACGCGGGCGCTGTCATGTCAAGCACCACTTTTTTTGGCACCGCCTGTGACCAACAGTACGGTCTATGCAATGCGACCCGAACCGCATATGGCTTGCAGGATATGACTATGGGCCTGGGTCGCTCGGATAACGTTGCTTCTATGTTTGTGGCCAGGCAATTAGGAGAAGAAAGCTTCTATGAATACTTCGAGGCTTTTGGAATAGGACGACGGACCGGAATAGACCTCGCCGGTGAGGTAGCGGGTCTGCTCAACTATCCCGGTGAGGAGGGTTACTGGCCGATCAACCTGTATACCAACTCATTCGGCCAGGGTGTGGCAACTACTCCCATCCAGCTCGTAAATGCTGTGTCGGCTGTTGCCAATGGCGGCAGGCTCCTCAAGCCGCATGTTCTGAAGGAGATTAGGCATGTAGATGGCACGGTCAAGCCGTTCGAGACGCAAGAGGTCCGGCGGGTAATCAGCCCCGAAACGAGCCGCGACATTGCCGATATGTTGGCCTATGGGGTGGAGAATGAGCTTGTTGCCCGTTTCTCTCGTGTGCCGGGCTATCACGTATCGGTCAAGACAGGCACCGCGCAGATCGTCGGTGATGGTGGCTATGTGGACGGCTCGTTTGCCTCAGCTTTGGGCTGGGGGCCTTCGCACGATGCAAAGTTCACACTCTATATAGGTTTGCTCAATCCTCAGACGAGCCAATGGGGAGAGAATACTGCCTCGATCTCCTGGGGTCGCCTGGCAAAAGAGCTTCTGCTTTACCTCAACGCA
>JBDSDS010000130.1:0-6772 GCA_039920445.1 Chloroflexia bacterium | reverse complement strand
GCTGATTGGGGTGGTGGTCGTCCTGAAGCGGATGAGTTATATAGGACACGGCCTATCGCACTCGATATTCGGCGGGGCGGTTGTTAGTTACGTAATTGGTGTCAACTTTTATATCGGCGCGGGGTTATGGGGCTTTATGTCAGCGCTCCTCATAAACGCAGCCACACGTAAGCGTAAGATCGGCGCTGACGCGGCAATAGGCATCGTCACAACCGCTTCGTTCGCCATCGGTGTGGCCCTAATCAGCAAAGTGCGCACCTTCACGCGCAACTTTGATGCGGCTCTCTTTGGCAATATCCTCGGCGTCAACGCTGGTGACCTCTTGATTATCGGCGCGGTGCTGGTCGCGGCCCTGTTGGCGCTCTTCTTCGGCTACAAGCAACTTCTCTTTTCGACCTTCGACCCGGAAATAGCCCCCAGCTATGGTGTGCCGAGCGCATGGGTCGATACATTCTTCTCCCTGACGCTGGCTGCTACAATCATCGCATCGATGCAGGTAATGGGCGTTACGCTTATCGCCGCCAGTATCGTTATCCCCCCGATCACGGCGCGCATGCTAACCGATTCTTTTCCACGGATGCTCTGCCTTTCGTCGGTTATCGGCGCGGCTTGCGGCTTCCTGGGCATGTTCATCAGCTACTATCTAGATATTTCTTCCGGGGCGTCTATTGTCCTTTTCAGCGCGCTCATGTTCGTAGTAGTGGGCAGCGCAGGCTGGGTCTTCTCACAGTTGCGGCCTGAGAAACGCCTTAAGCTTCAACACAGGCTTGGCAGACGCGAAGCCGCTGATCTGTTTGACTAGAGCCAACGTCTGTGCTAATATACAAAAGCCGGTCGCCTCTCGCCGCCGGCTTTTGTATATAACGTGATTACCCCTTACACAAAATGGTCAATTTGTAATGCCCTCTGATGCGACCACTTCCGTCACATGGAAGGACCCCCACGGGTCGGAGCCTGAACAATGGAGGCTCGATCTTCTCTTCCCTACTCTGTTCCTCTGTGCCGCGACCCTCCTGCTGGCAGCGATAGACCCCATCCACGTCGGTTTGCAGTCTTACCTGATACCGACGATCCTGGCTGCCGTCACTGGTTCTCTGGTTGCGGACATGGGGGCATTGAGACATGACGTGCCCCTTCTCGTGGCCGGTTCGGTGTTTCTAATCGGCCTGCTTGCGCTCTGTCTGGGTACGCAGCCGGTTGCGCTCGGTTCCGCCCTGTCCGCTGTGTGGCCGTTGCGCCTGGGGCTTTTGGGGCTGGTTGTGGTTGCCTGGGCCGTATTGATGTCTCCTCCACTCTGGCTAAGGCGAGCGATCAACGCCCTGGTAGTGCCAGGTGTATTGGGCCTGCTCATAGTGGGTGGCCCTTCCCTGGCTTTTCAATTGTTCGGGTGGGGAACTCCACCCACCCAGAAGTTCCCGCCCCTTTGGCTTGCTACCGCCAGCGATGGCACCTTGTACGCGACCAATATAGCGGGCAACTACCTCTGGGTCTTTAGTCCATCGGGTGTGCCTATTGGTACGTTGTGGCCTGGGGCTGCGCCACCTGTCGGTACGCCCGGACCTGGCCTGGTCACTCTGGCTGACCCTGACCCCTCAAGCCGGGCGATTACCAGCTCGCTCAGACTCATGGAGCCTCTTACTTCGACCTTGCCTGCCGACCAGATGCTCTCTTTTACGCTGTGCGGGGTGGCGGTTGATGCTTTTGACAGGGTATATACCGCGGACAGCCTGAACCAGCAGCTTTTACAATTCGACGTGAAAGGTATTATCACCGCACGGTGGACCCTCCCTCGCACGTTTGGAGGTTCAGCCGGTTGTCTGGCCGCTGATGATAAGCATGTCTACGTAGCGTCCCGTTCGCGCAACCTTTACTTCCTCGATTTTCAGGGCAAAGTCCTGAAGGATTTGTCTTTCGACTATGATATTGAGAGCATCGCGGACGACGGAGCAGGCGCGCTTTACGTATTGGGGGCGGGGCGGCTTGACAAGATCGACGTGCAAACAGGTGGTGTCGAGGCGCTCGTGCTGCCACCGCGGGAAGGTGAGCAATTCGCGGCCTACCAGACGCTCGTGGTGAAGCCTGGCGGTGAGATAGTGGTAACTGACCGAAGCAACGCACAACTGCTGAGAATCGCGCCCGGTGGGGGACGGACCATCGAAGCGATTGGTGAGCGTGGGACGTTGCCGGGGCAATTCCTTACACCTGGAGGTCTCGCGCTCGATGCGAAAGGAAACATCTACGTAGCGGATTGGGCGTTGGGGGTAATTCAACGCTTCAGTCCATCAGGTGATTTTGATACAGCCTGGACCGCGCCTGGAGAGAAGCTCGTGCCGTCGCTCGAGGAAGAGGAAGGCGAATGAGAGACGGAGCGCAAGAGGACGATGTTATAAGACCGCGTCGAGGTGAGAGGCTAAGGGCCGGTATCACCCGTAACGTCTTTGTGCTCGGTCTTGTCAGCTTTTTCACCGACATAAGCAGTGAGATGATAGTGCCGCTGCGGTCTATCTTCCTGGTTACGATATTGCAGACGCCTCTCCCGGTGGCTGGACTTATCGCCGGGATCGCTGAAAGCACGGCGAGCATCCTCAAGATCGTATCCGGTAGACTTGCTGACCGCCCCGAGAGCCGCAAGCCTCTCATGTTGTTCGGCTATGGGCTGTCCAACGCCGTCAAGCCGCTCCTCGCGCTGGTGACGACTTGGCCCGCCGCGCTTTCTCTGATCTTCCTGGATCGCGCCGGAAAGGGCCTGCGTTCCAGCCCGCGAGATGCTATGCTAGCCGACTCCACGCCACCGGGATATATCGGCAAGGCATTCGGCTTCCACCGGAGCATGGACACCTTGGGAGCAGCTATAGGCCCACTTTTCGCAGCATTGATACTGTGGTGGGCTGCCGAGGACCTGCGCGCTGTATTCGCCTGGACAGTTGTGCCAGGCGTCTTGGCTGTTATGATACTTTTGCTCTTTGTGCGCGGTCAGAGGAAGGCGCAAGAAACACCGCACGAAGCAAGCCTAATATCAGATGTCCAACCTGGGGGCTCGCTTCCTGGCATCGCAGGGCTAGGTGTACGCTTCTGGATGTTCACAGGCATTGCGACTCTGTTCGCGCTCGGCAATTCGGCTGACGACTTCCTCTTTCTTCGTACTGCGGGGCTGGAACAGTCACTTTTTGTTGTGCCGTTGATATACTTCGGGTACAACGTGGTCTACGCTGCCCTGGCAACCCCACTCGGCGCGTTGAGCGATCGCTGGGGACGACTGCCTGTGCTCATTAGCGGCTACGCGGCTTTTGCGCTCGTCTACGCGGGTTGGGCAGTCGCCACCCAGGCATGGAATACTTGGCTGTTGTTTCTCATTTATGGTATCTACGCGGCTGCGACTGAGGGAATTGCGCGGGCGTTCGTCACCGATCTGGTTCCCCGCTCTCTGCGTGGCAGCGCGCTTGGCTGGTTCGGTGGTGTTACTGGACTGGCCGCACTGCCGTCAAACGTCCTGGCGGGTTGGCTCTGGGTAGCGGGCGGGCCGTCGGCTACTTTCTGGTTCGGGGCGTTTATGGCGGCAGTGTCTCTCGCGTTGATGGTGGCCTGGCTACCATGGTTGCGCCGTGGGTTTCCAGAAAGGCGCGTTAAAGAGGCTTAGGCTTTACTACATGGAAGACTACTGGAATAAAAAGAGGGCTAGTATTCGCCTCTTACATCGTTACTGTGCCTGCCCAATTTTTTCTCTTAACCAGGAGTCGATAAGCGTGCCGGTTGAGGTCTGACGCTGCCGGGCGATTTTCGCGAGCTTACTTGCTAATTCTGCATCAATCGCCACCATGTGTGTCCGCTTCTTGACGTCCACGTCAAATTGCGCTTCGGGCAGCAAATCCAGATATTCGCCCATATCCTCGCCATCGTCGAACTGCTCAACAAGCTCTTTTATCGTGCTGAACGGTAGCTTAGGAGTCTTACTTTCTGCCATACCACTTTTTCTCCTTTACAGCCATATCCCTGGCGCTCAAGATGAGCACTTCCTGGTTTTGCTTATAGATAAAAATTACCACTATGTAGCGTCCCGCCTCTGTCTGCCCAAAAGCCGCATAAGCATCTTCACCCTCATGGTTACCGCGTTGGGCAAAGCGGAATGTTGGCCGATTCTCAAGTATTTGCTCAACTTCTTCGACCTGTACATTATGCTTGTAATTGAGTTTGTCCACTATTTCCGGTAGCCAGACAATGCCGACGATCTTCAACGACTATCTCGCAAGGTACTCTATTCTCGCATTCTACACCAAATTCACAAGACATGAGCCACCTTCGTTCGGTGGCTCATGCAGTTGAGATATATATCACATTCTAGTTTATCCCCGCAAGACCCGCAACGCTTCGGCCACGATGTCGTCGGGGTTGGGCATCACTGCCTTCTCGCCGACCGGGCCGTAGGAGACACGACAGAACTTGGGGTGGACCCGGCCAACCGGGCCTTCAAGTTCGTGCCACCAGTTGCTTGCCACTTCGGAGGCGACTGATGAGCCAAATCCACCGATAGCGCGGTCTTCGTCGGCTATCAGGATGTGTCCGGTCTTCTTGAGCGACTTCAGGATAGTCCCACGGTCGTAGCCCGCGTCGACCGTTCTGAGGTCGATTACTTCGGCGCTGATACCATGCTCGGATTGCAACTTGTCTGCGGCGGCCATCGAGCGGGGCCAAAGGTTGCCGTATGTGACTATGGTTATATCCTTACCTTCTCTCGCCACGCGTGCGAGGCCAAACGGCACCCTGTATTCGGGACCGGGATAGTAAGAGCGTGACACCTTCGCCTCGTACAGCGACTTCGGCTCGAGGAAGACCACTGGATCGCCGGAAATCAGGGCTTCGCGGAAGAGGCCGACCGCGTCGGACCCAAGCGAAGGAACTACGATCCGCAGGCCGGGATAATGAGCGATAGGCCCAACACCTGCTTCGCTGTGCCAGATAGCCCCTGCGCCTCCCAGGTAGTCGCCATACGCCACGCGAATGACCATCGGGCAGGAGAAAGTGCCGTTGGAGCGCCATCTCTGGGTAGCGATTTCGTCCACAAGCTGCTGCCAGGCCGGGTGGATATAATCCCGGAACTGGACCTCGACCACCGGCAGGAAGCCGGCCACTGCATAACCCATCGCTGTGCCCAGGATGGTTGCCTCGGCGAGCGGGGCGTTCCATACGCGGTCGGGGTAGGCCGCGCCCACGCCTCTGGTCACATGGAAGACGCCGCCCTTACCCTTCAGTTTGCCTGTCGGGTCAACCTGTGGGAAGTCGGCTACGTCCTGGCCGAAGATGATGATCCGCTCTTCCTTCTTCATCTCCTCGATGAGGGCGCGGGTGATCATGTCGCGCATCGGGATCGGCTCGCCTGTCGTGTCTTCGGCGGTATCGTTTGCCTGGGCCTCGCGGAACGATGTGACCTGCAAATCGTAAGGCGTCGAGGTTATGTGGTGAGTAATCGTATCGGGATCGAGCTTCGGCTCGCTTACCGCCTGCTCTGCCGACTTGCGGACTTCGCTGGTGATGAGGGAGTCAAGCTCCTTCATCTTGTCGGCGGTTATACCGTACTTCCCTACAAGCTCGATCATGCGTGTGAGCGGGTCGCGGGCGGCTTCGGTCTCAAGGTCGCTGGCGCTGCGATAATACGCTTGAGTATCCGCCGATGAGTGGCTCATTGGCCGCGTCACGTGCGCGTGAACCAGCACCGGGCCTTTGCCGCTCCTGCAGTAACTAATCGCTTCCTTCATCGCCTTATACGACTCGATGAAGTCGGTGCCGTCCAGCTCGATAACTTCCAGGTGCTTGCCGTCGCCGATATTTGCATAGCGGCTGTAGAGTTTGGAGACACTTCCGCCTGGGATGTTGCGGGTGACCGGCGTCGAGATCGCCCATTCGTCGTCGAGCACCATGAAAAGTGTAGGTGACATATCGCGTACAGCGTCACGCACTGCTTCTTCGACTTCTCCCTCGGAAGTGGTGCCGTCCCCGATAGAGGTATAGACTATGGTATCGATGTGCCCGCTTTGAGCAGCCTTGCTGAACTTCTTGCCCAGCTTCTTTTCTAGTTTCAGCCCAGCCGCGCAGCCCGCCGCAGGCAAGCACTGTGAGCCTGTCATTGTAGAGCCTGTTGGGAAGTTGAAGTCCACCGAGCCGAAGTGGCTTGACATCTGACGGCCACCCGACTGCGGATCGAAGCGTGAAGCCACGCTCTGCCGCATCAGGTCAAGTAGTGAGATGCCGGACCAGAGGGCAAAAGCCTGATCGCGGTAATAGGGGAACTTATAGTCGTCGGGACGCATATGAGCGGCGGTGGCGACGTTGATTACTTCCTTACCGGCCCCCGCGATGGAGAACCAGAGGTTGCCTGTGCGCTGCAACAGTTGCATCATCATGTCGATCTCGCGTGAGGTGCGCATTGCGGCGTATGCCCCAAGAAGATCACGTACCGACATTCCGGCCAACTCTTTGCGCGCCTTGCTTCTGTTTGCCTTGTCCTCGTTTGGGTTGAATATCTTATCGGCCAGGTCGTAGTAATATGCACGACGCTGCTCTAGCAGTTCGTTCTGCGCTATACCATTCAAATGGGGACCGGCTGTACTTTCTTCTGTCTGTATATGGGTCTTTGTCTTATATTCTATCAACTGATTGCCTCCCTGGGCATAAGGGTGAACTCACATCGGGCGTGAGTCGCAAAGAAAAAACGACTCGCTGCCCAACACTTGTGCGAGGATACCCAACACTTGTGTACCGGCTTGCGACGTCGTTGTCA
>JBDSDS010000129.1:0-4269 GCA_039920445.1 Chloroflexia bacterium | reverse complement strand
TATTCAAGCTGGGCCAATTCGACCTGTAGGCGGCCCTCACGGGTTTGCGCGTGCTTCGCGAAGATGTCGAGGATCACGCCTGTACGGTCGATAATCTTCGTATTAAGCTCCTCTTCGAGATTACGCTGCTGTGTGGGAGTAAGCTCTTCGTCGAACATGAGCATATCGGCCCCAAGCTCTTCCTGAAGGCTCTTGATCTCGGCCAGTTTGCCCTTGCCGACTAGCGTAGCCGGGTTACGGCTGTTGAGCTTTTGGGTAATACGTCCTACAACATCGACGCCCGCTGTTGCAGCCAACTGCTCTAGTTCGTCCAGAGAGTCTTCCAGGCTCCAGAGCTTTTTTCGGACTTCAACACCCACAAGCAGGGCTTTCTCGATCGGCTTTTTCGTGTCTACAAGATTACGGTTGATGTTACTAAACCTCCGTTCTTTCTCACGAGCAGACAATGATTGCGGCGCTCAAGCCAGGGTTGCCCACGTGTGGCCGACTAACCGCTCGACAGCGGCATCTACCTGAGTGTCAGGAACGGTGAGAGACATGCGGAAATAGCCCTCACCCTGCTTACCATAACTCGAGCCTGCGGTTACTGCGATGCCCAGCTTTTCCAGCATCGCCGCCGCGAACCCGGATGAATTATAACCTTCCGGCACATGCGCCCATAAGTACAGCCCCGCGAGCGGCCTGGTGACCTTGATGCTTGCGAGAGCGAGAGCATCGCAAAGCTTGTCTCTTCGTCGTTTGTATATCTCGTTGCGCGTGGGGATCCACGACTGGTCCCCGGTTAATGCCGCCACCGCAGTGTCCTGTACCGCGCCATATACGCCTGAGTCTATGTTCGTCTTTATCCGTCCCAGGACGTCTATCACTTCCGCGTTTCCTACCACCATGCCGATCCTGCTGCCGGCCATCGAATAAGTCTTGCTCAATGAGTTGAACTCTACGGCGATATCCTTCGCGCCGGGCACTTGCAGGATCGATGGGGCGCGGTAGCCGTCATACGAAATCTCACTGTATGGATTGTCGTGTGCGACAATCACATCGTATCGCTTGGCCCAGGCGATGACGCGCTCGAAGCATTCCAGGTCGGCAAGCGCGCCTGTCGGGTTGTTCGGATAATTCAACCAGATTACGTTTACGCGGCGCGCTAGGGCTGGGTCAATGGAGTCGAAGTCGGGGATCCAACCATTCTCTTCTGTCACCGGGAGCGAGCAAACAACCCCGTCTGCCATGATTGTCCCGAACTTGTAAACTGGATAAGAGGGATCGGGCACCATCACCGCCTCACCTGGATCGACAAAGGCCAGAGCTACGTTGGCAATACCTTCTTTTGACCCAATCAGTGGTAAAACCTCGGTGTCGGGTTCCAATTGCACAGCGAAACGGTCGCCGTACCAGTCTGCAATAGCCCGGCGTAGGGCAGGCTTGCCGAAATAGTCGGGGTAACGCGCGTTCTCTGGCCTGTGAACCGCCTCGCACATGGCGTCAAGCAAATAATCCGGGGTAGGGACATCGGGGTCGCCCATTGTAAAGTTCAGAACATCTACGCCCGATTCTCGTAGTTTGGCGAGCTTCGCGGCTATGCCTGCGAAGACGTAGGGTGGTAACTTATCAATACGACTCGCAAATTTCATAAAGCCTCATCGCTTCCATTATTCTGAAATCGCGGCGCTAAAACCGCAGATGTCATTATACTCAACTGTACCCCACACTACCACCTGTTTCCTTTAGGTCGAACTCTAAACTTACTTTCTCAATCTATTGCTTCAACCAAGACTTAACTATGTCAACAGCTTTCTCCAGGCGATCATTATCTGTTGCATCAAGCCAAACCGTATCAACGGCGCGTTGGAACCAGTTAGCCTGATGGCGGGCGAAAGAGTGCGTATCCCACTTGATGCGTTGTATGGCTTCTTCCAGGGTAGCGGTTCCCTGAAGATAGGCCCCAATCTGCCGGTAGCCGATGCCGCTCATCGACCGGAGGTCAAACGCATAGCCTCGATCATGCAACGAACGCACCTCATCCACAAGTCCACGTTCTATCTGCAGGTCAACCCTGGCGTCTATGCGCCTGTAAAGCTCGGTGCGGTCGCATGCGAGGCCGAGGCGCAGGATGCGATAGGGTGGTGCGGTACGGCCTTGCTGTGCGCTTATCGGCTTGCCAGTGCGGGTGATTACCTCTAAGGCCCTTACGATGCGCCTCGTATTGCTTGGTAGGATAGTTGATGCTGCTTGCGGGTCGAGTTCTGCCAAGCGGGCATGAAGAAGGTTAGGATTAGTCTGTTCTGCTTCGGCCTCAAGCTCGGCACGCAACTCCATATCCGGCTCTACTTGTGGGATCGTCCAGCCTTCGAGCACAGCGTTTGCGTACAACGGTGTGCCCCCGGCAAGAATTGGCAACCCTCCACGCCCCGTCACACCCGCAATTACATTGTATGCGAGAGCCTGATAGTCGGCCAACGTAAACGCGACATCGGGTTCTACAAGGTCGATGAGGTGGTGCGCTACTCTCTGTCGGTCGCCAATCGAGGGCTTGTCCGTACCGACGTCCATGTACTTATAGACTTGTCGCGAGTCGGCGGTCACGATCTCCCCCTCGAAAACCTCGGTCAGGCTAAGAGCGAGTGCGCTCTTGCCCACGGCCGTCTGCCCCACCACAGCCAGAAGAGGAGGTAATACCTGCTTGTTCACTTTATGATTATACAGATGATTGATTGTGCGAGTCGCGGGTGTTGTCTTGCCCGTCGCGCTCTCATTTGCTACAATTGACGAAACGCAGGCCGGAATCGAGAGGAGTGGTAAATTGGGTGTAGCAGGCAACATAATTCGTATATTTCTAACAATCGCGATGGTGGCGGGGGTGATCGGGGCAGGAGTCTTTATCTTTTTCGCGCTTTCACAGACCCTGGCATCAACACAAGCGCAAGAAGACAAGCAGCCGGTTGTTTTTACTATAGAACCTGGCGACACCGTGCGGGAGATAGCTGATAAGCTCCAAAGTGACGGAATCATCGATTCGTCGTTCTTTTTCCAGGCCCAGCTCAAACTCCGAAGCGAAGACACCCTGAAAGCAGGTAAGTTCCAGGTGACGCCCGGCATGGATATAAACCAACTTATAACGGTCCTCAGCACGGCCCCCGTCGATATAGGTTTGAAGTTTACGATAATCGAAGGTCAACGTGTAGAGGAAATCGCGGAGAAGCTGAATGCTCAGAACATCGTTAGTCAAACGCGGTTTCTCGAATTAACTGATACTCCAGCAGGAGCCGCCACGTTTCAGGACGATTTTCTTAACGAGGCGGGCCGCCCAGCCGACCAGGGTCTGGAAGGCTATCTTTTCCCCGATACATATGAGATCAAACAGGGGGATGGCGACAACTCCGAGGCGGTAGTTGGTATCATGCTTCAGACTTTACGCGAAAAATTCACGCCTGAAATGCGCGCGATTGTCACGGAGCGCGAACGTAATATCCATCAGACGCTGACCATCGCCTCGATAGTGCAGCGCGAAGGCGTCGTCAAGGAGGAGTTGCCTACAATTGCCGCCGTTTTCTGGAACCGACTCGACCAGGGGATCGCGCTAGGGGCTGATCCGACCACCCAGTACGCCGTAGCCAAGTCGCCCGACTGGTGGCCTAATCTCGACAACCTCGGCATCGTACCCAACACTGTCGATGATCCTTACAACACATACGTGGTGGCGGGCCTGCCTCCAGGTCCGATCTGCAATCCCGGATTTGATGCTATTGAAGCCTCTGTCTATCCCGCAGAGACAGACTATCTCTATTTTGTGGCTAAGAACGATGGTACAGGCGCTCACGCTTTCGCTACAACTCTTGACGAGCATGAAAGAAATCGCGTGATTTACGGGAACCGCTAATAGGGGATTTCCGCTCTCTCAGCAAGAAAATAAAAGGGCCATACTTTACCAGATAAAGTATGGCCCTTTGTTATCTTATCTAGACCTATATATTGCCACACTGCTCGACAAGCAAAATTAGACCTCGTTGACGTTGATAGTGGTTGTTGTGCCTCCCGTCGTTGCCGGTACGTTGACACTGATCGATTCAGTGTCCTGTGTTGTCACAGCATTTATATTCACGCTTTGCGGCGCAGCCGGTTGCGTCGTTTCGGTTGTGGTGGTAGTCGTCTTCTCGACAGTGGTGGCCGGGGTCACGCTATCGGTCGTCACCGTGTGGCGCGTTGTTGTAATCTCATCTGCCATCTCATTTTCCTTTCGTTAATAAATTGTCGTGCAAGGACGCAGCTACA
>JBDSDS010000128.1:0-7886 GCA_039920445.1 Chloroflexia bacterium | reverse complement strand
GTCCTCCAGCATGAGATCGACCACCTGAACGGCATCCTTTTCACCGACCGCGTGGTTGATATCAAGACCATCCGGAGGCTTGACCCATCGACCCCTGAAGAAGAAGTACAACTGCTGGAAGTTTAGTTGTTAGTTGATGAGGGTAGCGAACTACTCTTAGTTCAAGGTTCAAGGTTTAGCCTTATGCAAACGTCTAACTCGAAACTAAGAACCGGCAACTCGAAACTTCTCTATGATGCTTCCTGTGCCTTCTGTACGGCCAGCAGCAAACAGGCGTTGCGTCTTGTACCGCCAGGTACGCTCGATCTGCTGGATGTGAACGACGCATCTGTCCAGGCGCGGTACGGCGTTGCCCCTGAAGCCGCACGGCGGGAGATGCATTTGGTAAGGCCGAACGGTCGGGTCAGCAGGGGGGCACGCGCTGCGCGCGATATTCTGCGGTTGAGCCGATGGGCCTGGCCTCTTGCCAATTTCTGGCGCATACCCGGCTTCTCATGGTTGGCTGACCGAGTTTATGCATGGGTAGCCGAGCACCGTTATCTCTTTATGGGCAAAATCGACCCGGCGGCAGAGTGTGAGAACGGCGCGTGTAGACTATACTTGAGGGGTCATACCGAAGACATATCAAAGGTATCTCGCTAGCGGCTCAGTTTCCCTTCCTATTCTCCTCGACTATATCAAGGAGCGCCTTGGGGATGCCCGGCCTCACCCATGCCTGCGGCCAATCTTCCAGGTCTTCGACTTTCTCACCATCTATGAGTAGTGTATAGAGCGGCTCATCCGGGAAATCGTTGACGCGGATGGTGAAGGTTCTTCCCTTTATCTGAGCATGGTAGGGGAACACACCGGCGACGGCGAGTTCCCAGGCGATTGGAGTTGCTTGCCGTTCCTCCGAAATCAACTGTCGTAATTCGGCCACGATCTGCTCGAACTCGGCTTCGGTGAACTGATCTACGTCCTTTCCGATGCCTACTTCCAGAGTACGCGATAAGTAGCTCCTGTCGGGGATGAAGCCGCCGGTTGTGAAGTCGAACACGAGGCAGTCGGCACTACCGTCTGGGAGGAGCACTATCTTCACCGGACGATCATTTACAGCGTAATACCAGGGGTAAGGTTTGGGCATAAGTCGCTATTCCCACATCTCCAGTATCCTGCGCAACTCGGCGTACTCGGTAAGCGTGCGTATCTCGGGGTGACTTATATAGTAGCTTTCGCGCAGTCCCGCCTCACGTTGTATATTCATGTCAGGCGGCGCGCCGAGCAACTCGTTAAGACGCGCAAGATCGAAAGGCTCCTTCCCAGACGCTGCCGCCTCTCGTTCTGCCTCCTCGAGTTCACGCGCTGCCTGCTCGCGCTTGCGTCGGAACAGAGCAGTCACAAAATCGCTCATCGGCTATTATCCTCGTCGATGTGGTTGCTGTGCGGCCCGGCGTCTTCATGCCGCGTAGTAGTTGCTCGGCGGGATAGCGAATCTTGTGCGTCCTTTCTTATAGATGCGCTCGGTGAGAGGACCAAACGCTCCAGGATCGCGTGTGTGACAGGCCCGGCTCCCCAACCGAGCGAGTGCGCGACCTCGCGGGTCGTGCGGTTAGTAGTGGCATCGGCAGAGAGGAGCGCGTCCGCGGCTCGTGCTGCGTGAGCATCGTCGAGAGATGCCAGCGGGGAGAGCAGGAAAGCTGCCTGTGTTGCAAGGTCGAATGGCATCTTTGAGGTTTGTGCCGTGGCGATGGCCCGGTCGACCGCCTGCCCGACCTCTACCTTTACCGATGCTTTGAGGTCGTCATCCAGGTCCAATACGACCATGAGCGCCCGCCCGAAGTGGACGCGATGGTATATCCCCAGAAGCGCCCGGACCGCATCGGCGCGCAGTGTATCTATTTTGTCGTTGCGGTCTATCTCTTGTGCTACCTGGATGGCATCAGCCATCATCTCGAATGACGAATCGACCCCATAAAAGCGGTCAAAGGTAAAAGGTTGGTCTGCCCAGGGGGTTGCATCGGGGTTGCGCGCCCACTGGATAAGCGTCTGTATTCCTTCCGGCACTCCCCAGGAAGCGAGCATCAGACATGCGTATAGACGGTGGGCAGGCTGGCCCTCTTGCATGAGACGTAGGAGGGCGGGATAGCGCTCGGAATAATCGTGGTCCAGGCCGTCGTAGATGACGTCCTGAAGCTGGGTGCGGGTACCATCTTTCTCTGTAAAGAGTAGTTCGTCCGGCTCCACGAGATTTACTCAGCAGGCTTTCGGAGGCGATAGATCAGGGGTGGAAGAAGAAGGCCACTGCCAGTATCGCGTAAAGGGCCAGTAGCTGCAATCCCTCGAACCAGTTGCTCTCACCGTCCTGGGTGATATTGTTCACGATCAGCATGGTCACGCCGATAGCCGCAAGCTCGAACAGGCTGAAGAAAAGGTCGAGCGGCTTACCGATGAAGAAGCCGATCAGCACCAGCACCGGGGCCACGAACAGAGCCACCTGCAAAGTCGAGCCCATAGCGATATTGACCGCGAGGTCCATCTTATTCTTCATCGCCACGATCACCGCCGTCATGTGCTCGGCTGCGTTACCGATTAGAGCGACAAGGATCACACCCACGAATAGCTCGGTCATGCCGAGCTGCTCGGTGAGGTAGCCTACGCCTTCGACCAGGAACTCAGCCATGAATGCCACGAAGATAGTAGCTCCTACGAGCACCAGAATCGAGTGCTTTATGCTCCATGTCTGGCCGTGCATCGCCATCTCTTCCTCTTCGGTATAGAGATGCTTATGCGTTTTCAGAAAGAATACAAGCTGGGCGATGTATGAGCCTAGCAGCAGGATTGCGACGCCAATGCTGACTTCTTCTCTGAGAGTTTCGGTCAGTTCGTTCGCGGGGGTAGTGATGGCGAACGCCGCCGGGATGAAGAGGCCCGCCGCCGCGAGGGTCAGTTGCGACGCCGATACGCCTGCTGCCGTGCGGTTGAAGGTTTGCTTGTCGCGGCCCAACCCGCCCAGGTAAATAGCAAGCCCCAGCACGAAAAGCACGTTGCCGATAATCGAGCCTGTAATAGACGCCTTGACCACTTCATATAATCCTGCTTGCAGCGCGAAGAAGGCGATAATCATCTCGACTGCATTGCCGAACGTGGCGTTCAACAGCCCGCCGATGCCGGAGCCTACTCTCAGGGCAAGTTCTTCGGTGGCGTGGCCCAATATCTTGGCGAGCGGTATGATAGCGGCGGCGGAGGTGATGAAGAGCCATAGTTCGCTGAGGTGCATGAACTTCACAACAAAGGCTATTGGAATAAAGACAAGGAGTGCGTAGATGGCTATCTGGAATATAGAGGCGCGCTCAGGGCCTGTCATGTCGAGGCCGATATAGCTGAGCGCCCTTAGCAGCGGATTATTGCTGGTTGCTTGTGCTTGCTTGGACAACATCTTCTCGTCCGGGTTGTGAGTATCAGTGAGTACGTCCCCTGATTTGCCTTCCGCCATCAAACCCTCCTTCGTCGGGTAATTATGAATTATGAATTATGAATTATGAATTGATGTAACCACTTCATTTTTATAATTACTGAAAGTCGTGTCTGTCTGCATAGCCGCCTGCTGAGTGTGTTCTGTTCATTCGGTCCGCATATTGTAACATAGATGCCTCGTAAGTGACCGGAGTTAGCTTGTCCATATAGCAAGCCCTATAATTCCTTACTTCCAAGCCGTGTAACTACCGACTATCCCCCATACCCGTTTGAACTTTCTACCGTCCGTAACGTATAATTTAGTGTCACGCAATCGCGCGCAACGCCGGGCGTGACATTTCGTCTATTGCTCTTTGTACGCGTCGTCACCGAGCATGCGAGCTCCCAGCCTCTAACGCAAGGACGGACACATGGGTCCGCCCCTACAGAATCAGGAGAACTTAATGGAAACAGGTAGGACTAATAACTCTCTTCGGAACATTCTCGTGGTAGCTCTTATAGCGATAGCGGCTTTCGGCCTGGGCGTTGCTACGATGTACGTTACGAACCAGGTAGGGGCAGTAATTTCGCCGGGTGCATCTAATCCGCAGGCAGGCACGGCGAATGGCGGTTCTAATTCAGCGGAACCGACGCTCCAGAGGCCGAATGTCCCGGCGGATATCAACAAGGAGTTCGACTCGTTCTGGAAGACCTTTGAGGCTATCAATGAGGAGTATTATAACCGCCCTGTAGACCGCCAGAAGATGATAAATGGCGCTACCAAAGGCCTGGTAGAGTCGCTTGGCGATGACTTCTCGTCGTTCCTTACACCCCAGGAAGCGACTAGTGTTAACAGCACCATGCAAGGCAACTTCGAGGGCGTTGGGATGTACTTCGAGAAGCGCAACGACTTGCCGACCGTGGTTGCTCCTATCCCCAACACTCCTGCCGAGCGCGCAGGCATCCGCGCCAAAGACCTCATCCTTGCCGTGGACGGGCGCGACATTACACAGTTGCAAACCGATCAGATAGCGGTCCTCATACGTGGAACCGCAGGCACGAAGGTGCGCCTCACCATGCGCCGGGGCAACCAGCCTAACTTTGACCTGGAACTAATCCGCGCACGTATCGAGGTGCCCGCAGTCACGCTGGAGATGCTCGATAACAACATCGCGCACATCGAGGTCAATATCTTCGGTGATAAGACGGTACCGGAACTGGACGCAGCTATCGAAGAAGCCCAGAGCAAGAAGGCAAGCGGCATCATCCTTGACCTGCGCAACAACGGCGGCGGCTACGTGGTGGCTGCCCAGCAGATGCTTGGCCGCTTCCTTACGGGAGATAAGATAGCCTTCTACGAGTCTCGCAAGGCCGATGGCTCACAGGACGAGGCGATGCCGGTAATCGGCGGCGGCCCTAAAGCGTTCGATATTCCATTGGTCGTGCTGGTGAACGGCGGTACGGCTTCGGCTTCGGAGCTTGTGTCGGGCGCGCTTCAGGACTACGACCGCGCCAAGTTGATAGGCGAGCAGACCTTCGGCAAGGGGTCGGAGCAGCACGTCCATGAATGGGCTGATGGCTCAAGCGCGCGCATTACCTTCGCTCACTGGCTCACGCCCAAGAAGCGCGACATCAACCCCAAGCCCCAGGCGACGGTCGATGCGAACGGCACCCCGATTCCACTGCCAACGTTTACACCGCTGCCGAGCGTGACTATTCCTGCCGCTGCTGCCACTTCGACCGCCGAGGCGCGTCCACTTGTCCCAACCCTCAAGGACCGTGGTCTCACCCCCGACATCGAGGTCATACGCACCGAGAAGGACTACACAGAGGATAAAGACCCGCAGCTTGACAGGGCGGTGGAATACCTCAAGTCGGGCAAGTAATACGAAAGTTTGAATTATGAGTTTTGAATTATGAATTATGTGAGTTAATTCAATTCAAAACTCATAATTCAAAACTCATAATTCTATGAATATTATGCAAATGATACTAATAGCGTCGGGGCTGCTGGTAGCGGCGGGGGGCGTGTTGATGCTTGTGCGTGGTGCGCGTGGGCCGGAGACTTCGCCGCGCCGTGCTTATACGCCCATCGGGATGATCTTTCTGGGCGGGCTTATTGCTTACAGGGCGTTTACAGAGTTTGCTACAATGGATGGACAAGACCTTTTGATAACGTCCCTGTTTGTGGTGGCTCTTCTCAGTCTGCTGGGGCTACAGTTTTTCGTGGCGGACAAGAAGATCACGCCTATTGAGCCTGTAGCTCCTGCCCAGGATAGAGTCGCACGGGCCGATCCCGAAGGTAGTGTTGATGGACACTCTTGAGACTTATTTCTTATGTGATGGCTGCCAGACGGCGGAAAGCGTTGCCCGAAGATTAGCCGATTTTATTAGCACCGCTCGTCGCACGATAGATATGTGCATCTACTCATTTAAGCTCGGTCCTGAGGTGCGTGAGATTGTTGCCGGCGCCCTACAGGAGCGAGAGAGAGCAGGTGTTAAGATCCGCATCGCCTATGATGCCGCCCTGAACCCGCAGCCACCCATCCCTGAAGTGGACAATTTCACCAAATGGACCACGCCTGACTTTGTCAAATCGCTTGGGTTTCCAAGCAAAGGTATTTCGGGCGAGCGTGCTTTGATGCACAACAAGTATATCGTCATCGACGTGGGCACTCCCCAGGCGCGTGTCTGGACCGGCTCGGCAAATTTCAACGATGATAGCTGGAATCTCCAGGATAACAACATCCTTATCCTGGCCTCGGAACGGCTCGCGGATATATACACTTACGACTTCAACGACCTCTGGAAAGATGGGCGTGTGGAGAGCGACTGCATCAACGACAGCAGCGAGGAGACCCTCGAATATAAGGGCGAGCCAGCGCACGTGGTGGTCAACTTCTCACCCTGCGAGGGCGAATGGATAGACGAAAGTCTGACCCGCCAGATAGAGCGCACTACCGAGCGCGTCACCCTTGCTTTCGCAGTGCTGACGTCGGGCAACATGCTCGAAGCGTTGTACGGCCGGATGGAGCGTGGTATCCCGTTCGATGGAGTGTACGACGCGTCTCAGATGGAGGGGGTCAAGTATCAGTGGGAGTTGGTGCCGGACAACCATTGGAAGATCGGCGCGTTCATTGAGATAGTGGAGTATGGCAAACTGGTGGGGAAGAAAAGCATCCCCTGGACGCCGGTCAGCACCCACGACTTCATGCACAACAAGGTGATGGTGCTGGATGATGTGGTAGTGACAGGCTCGTACAACTTCTCGCGCCATGCACAGCAAAACGCCGAGAACTCGCTGATCATCAACTCCGCGTCGTTGGCCCGCACCTATCGTGATTATATCGATATGCTCAAGGCGAAATACGCAAACTGGCCGGGGCGGGCATCGGACGATGGCTTTATGCAGGGCCAAGCAGCGCCGCCAGGAGGGAAAGCGAGGCAAGTGACCATACCGCGACCATACTCCAATCCAGCTTGATCCTTGATGCGGCGACCCTTCTTCCCGCTATACCGACTGCTATAATAAGGGCCGTATAAACGGCCAGTGACCAGTGACCAGTGACCAGTGACCAGTTGTAAGCCAAAATCGGAGCGGCGGCCAATCCCAGCCACCCTACCAGGCGCACTGCTAAAGTCAGGTCATTAGCCGCCTGTCGCGCTAGTGTGATCATGCCGAGCAGAACGGCGAGCAGGGAGAGCCAGCCGGACAGCCCACCATTCGCGTCCAGGAGCGTGCTCAGCCCCGCGATAGGTACAATTACAGCTGTAAGGATGGCAATCTCAACAAACCGTTCGTAATTCAAAACAATAAAACTCTTGGCGGTTTCTTGGTGCTCTTGGCGTCTTGGTGGTTCCGTTGTAATTCGTAATTCCCGAAGGCGGTCGAAAGCCAACGAGATAGCAAGAAGGCCCACGAGCGCCAACCTGTCTGTCGGGAATGGAAGCGAATTCTCTCCGGGAAGAGGCAAGAGCGCGACAGCGACCCATGCGGTCGCCATCGAGGGTAAATCCGCTCGCAAAAGGTCGGGTTGCAATGCATGGGGACTAGCCGCTCGTCTTCCAGCAACGATAAAACGCAGACCAACAAGCACAGCCAATAGCCATAAACCGCCGGGGTAGAGGAAGAGGCGTGGCAGCAGGGCAAGCGTCCATTCTGAGAAGCCTGCGAGATCGTTCAACCCGCGTCTGCTTCCGTTGCTTGCCGCGAGAATCGCCGAGCCAGCCGCCTGAGCCAGTAGAGGGTCACGAATGCCAGGAAGAGGGCTAACATCATGCCGGTCGCGGGTAGTCCTGCCGAGAGGCTAGCCTGCGTGGGCCTCACCATCATCCCCACTCCCCAGTCCACCTCTAGAGTAGAGAGCGCCCCGACCCCACCTGCCATTGACAGCACAGCTGGACGTACCGCAAACTCGATAGGCAACTGAGGATAGATTGCCAGGGCGAGGGCT
>JBDSDS010000127.1:0-17461 GCA_039920445.1 Chloroflexia bacterium | reverse complement strand
ATCGCAGGCGCAAAGGCGCCAAGCTCAAGAGCCTCCGTGGTTATATCAGTTGACATAACGAGTAGAGAATCTCCGCTGTTGACTTCGCCATCCACGATACGCACATAAGCGATCACACCCTTGTATGCGTCGTAATGGCTGTCGAACACCAACGCACGTAGCGGCGCATCCATCTGCCCTCTTGGATGTGGAACGTGCTTTACCACCGCTTCGAGAATCTCCTTGACGCCTGTGCCGTCCTTTGCGGAGGCCATTATTACTTCGTCGCGGGGGAGGCCGATGACGTGTTCGATCTCATCCGCCACCACGTCAGGCTGTGCGGAAGGGAGATCGATCTTGTTCACGACAGGCACCATCGCCAGATCGTGCTCAAGCGCAAGGTAGGTGTTGGCAAGTGTCTGAGCCTCGATGCCCTGGGACGCATCCACAACCAGCAGCGCGCCTTCACAGGCCGCCAGAGAGCGGCTGACTTCATAGGTGAAATCGACATGGCCGGGCGTGTCTATCAAGTTAAGCTCATATGTTTCGCCGTCGTCCGCTGTGTAACTCATACGGACGGCGCGCGCCTTGATGGTGATACCCTTCTCGCGTTCCAGGGGCATCGAATCAAGCAGTTGCTCGACCATATCGCGTGAGCTGACAGTGCCTGTTATCTCAAGCAGGCGGTCAGCCAGAGTTGACTTGCCGTGGTCTATATGCGCGATGATGCAGAAATTGCGTATTAATCTTTGATCGGGCATGTTACTCGGGAGATGAGATAAGGGTGGGAGGATACAGGGCGAACCGCCCGGGAAAGGAGGCGCATACGCTCAGTATAGGTTTGGGGCGCTTCTCTTGTCAAGCCGGGCTGTCGTTGGGAATTGCGAAAAGAGAAGAAGCAAAACTGTAGGGGCGGACACACGGCTCCTCCCTCTCTCATTCAGGCAGTGTGCGTCTTCGCGTAACGGGTCTAGGGAGCTTTCAGTGCGCCTTCGGTGTAGACGTTCCCGAAGTTCCACAGCATCCAGCCGACCGCGCCGTTCTGCTCGGCGGCATCGATCTCGGCTCGAACCTTCGCGGCGTCGTACTCAACCTTGCGGCTGAAATCTTGCAGCCAGGGACGGATGCGCGCTGGCGATATCGAGGCACGCGATGTGGCTCGCTTGGTCGTCTGGCCGACCACCTCGGCGGGCCGCTCCGCAGGCTTCGGGAACTCCATAAAACCGTCAGGGAAATCGGCTGGGTAGATGGTCGGGCAGATATAATCGACGTTCAAGGCTAGCTCTTCGAGGTTGTGGCCGATCCCCTGGTCATCCTGCACATAGGGAGTAAAGGCGAATACGTTGATTCCGGTATAGGCGCCGAGGGGGGACAACTCAAGATAGGCCCGTTCAAGGAAGCCTTTGACGGCATCAACCCTTTTCTTTCCTTCGCCTGCGGGACCATAGTCTATGTCCTCAAGCTCGCCATCCGACGGAAAGTGAGCGTTGTCAAACTGCACTTCGTCGAACCCGCGCGACACCACTTCCCTTGCGATCTCAATATTATAATTCCACACATCTTCGTTATATGGATTGGCCCACAGGCGGCTGTACCCATCGACCCATACCTGCGTTGGGGCCTTCTTGCTTTTCAGCGCCCATTCTGGCCGGGCGGCTGTTAGGGCCTGATCCCAGAAAACAGGTAAGCGCGCAATCGTATATATGTTGCGAGATTTGAGGTTTGCCATCAGCACATCGAGATCGGGAATGATCTGGTTCACCGTTCCCATTTCTTTTATCAGTTCTGATGTGCTGTTGTATAGCACCGAGCCGCTGTTGTCGCCCTTGACGTCTATTACCACTGCATTAAGCTCTGTACGGTCTACCATATCGATTAGAGCCTGCAACTTGCCGGGCGATGCAACCGTGTCGGCGCTTATATATATGGCCTTCACCACCATCGGCTCCAGGCTGACATCATGCGTCATGACTTGCCCAAACTCGACCGTCTTTGCTCGGTAGCCCGCCGCCTTGACGACCAACTTCCGGTCGGGTGGAACTGCTTCAAGGTGATACTTGCCGTCTGGATCGGTCGTTGTGCGCGCGCCCCCGGCCATTATGGATGCCGCTATTGGTGTGCCGTCTGACGAGGTTATCAGCCCACTCAACGTGTTGGGCACGAGACGGACGCTAACTTCCCTCTTGGCTGTGCCATCTACTTCTTCTACTCCAAAGCCCTCAGCCTCGACAGTAAGTAGAGGATCAGCAGGTATGCGCTCGAAAAGGAATTTGCCGTCTGTGCCGCTGGTCGCGGTAAGAAGCACGGATGGTGTTACCTCGGGTGTCCCGTCTTTATCAGCACGAGCGCGCAGGGTGATGAGGGCATTTGCTACAGGCCCATCTGTGTATGCGTTGGTGACTGTGCCTACCAATGTGCGAAAAGTGAAGAACTGATAGTAGGCCAGGGCGCCCGCGACGAGGAGAATCGTCAGTAGATAGGGCACCGGCGAAGGGATGCGCCTCTTGCTCTCCTGCCTGTCATAGCTGGAGTAGGCGCTTACGTAAGTTTGGCGCGAACGACTTGGCATTTACTACCGACCACTGACTGCTAAGGCTTGCGGAATGCAGACCGTGGGGAGTAAACGTTGGCTGGGTCCCACATTTGCCAGCCCCAGGTGTTTGTCTCCTCTGCTGCCTGTATCTGCTCGATGACTTTCTTCGTGCCTGGACTGGTATAATCTACCACACCCCAGTCAAAGTCCTGCAACCACGGGCGGTACTTGGCTCGCTTACCTTCGAAGCGCTCTGCGGCGTATATGCCGGACTGCTTCACGAGTATGTAGGCGCATGATGCCGGGTTCTTGCAGCCCTGCTCTCCTGGGCTGAAATGGGATGGATAGATCATCGGGCAGATGTAGTCGGTATGGTCGATCATTGTCTCGATCACCTGGCCGATTACGCCCAATATCGGGCCTTCCTCTCGATCCGGCCAGAGTGTATAGCCGAACACGTCTATCGACATAAATGCATCAGTCGGCTCAATCACCGCGTGCGCTTTCTTGAGGAACTCTTGTAAAGCCAGCGCCTTGGTCGTGTCTGTGAGCGGACGGGAGAAGACCATGTCGCCTGTCTCACTGGGCGCGGCGTCGGACGGGAATCGTACATAATCGTATTGTATCTCGTCGAAGCCCAGGTCAAGAACTTCTTTGGTCATTGCGATGAGATGATCTTGCGCCTCCGGATTACTGGCATCGAGCCACTTTTGTTGGCCCCCGTAACCACCCTTCCACGCCTTGCCCGTCGTGCTACTCTTCACCGCCCATTCGGGTCGCGCTTCGGCCATAGTCTTCTGCTGGAAGGTAACGACCCTTGCGATAGTGTAAATACCTTTAGCCCGCAGGTCCGCGACGATCTTGGGCATATGCTCGAGGTATACATCGACGTTACCGGCTTCAATTGCGTCGGGGTTCTTCACATCGAAGGCCCACTCCGAAGCATCAGACTGGACGTTTATGACAACGGCGTTGATGCGGCTGCCCTGGACGAACTCAATCAAATTATCAAACAGGTCTGTAGACGCTGCTATGTTGTCGGTTATATAAATCGCTTCCGCCTTGAATCTCTCCAACGCCACGTCTTTTTGCGTGGCATCGTCGAGCTGGAGCTTCGACAGTTTGTAGCCCGGCATTTTCAATGTGAGGCTTGCGCCGGGCGGCACATCCTTGAACGTATAACTGCCGTTCTGGTCAGTGTAAACGGCCAGGAAGCCAGGGCCGGTAGGGGCTTCAGGAGGTGAAGTGGGCGTTGCTGTCGGTGGCACCGGAGTACTGGTCGGGACTTTACGGGTGGCAGTTGCCGGGCTGACAGTTGTCTTGGTCTTGGGCGTTGCAGCTGCAGTACGAGAGGGACTCGCTAAAGCCACCACGCTAAACCCTTCCGGCGCAGCCAGACCCTTGCCAAAGCCCGAGGCTTCGGCGGTAGCAGTTGGTGAGATAGGTGTGGTTGCAGTTAGAGTTTCGGTAGCGGTGACCGATTCGTCAGCCGGTACGGGCGCTTCGGGCAATACCAGTTTTACTAGGACGCCGACCAACGGCTTGTTGTCAGTCGCATCGACGATCTTGCCGGTGAGAATGCTCGGCCTTAGTTTGATATCAATCTGTGCAACTGCGCCTGTATCCATCTCAACGGACGAATAGCCTTCTGCGTCTGCCACAACCTTGCCACCTGCGGGCACATCTTCAAAGTAGAACATGCCGTCAGCCGCAGTCGCCGTCAGCACGCCACCTGCTGTTACCTCGGCATTGGCGATTGGAGAGCCTGTGAGCACGTCCTGAACGCGACCCGACAAGGCACGAGGCGCAAGGGTGGGAGACGCCGTGGGGCCGGTAGAGGTTGCGGTAGCCGGGGGACCACTGCCGCCGCCCAGGTCAAGGGGGCCAATGGCACAGCCCGCAAGAAACAACGATAGCAAAACAGCAATCAACACCAATGGCATCGCGCGAGGGCGTTGCGCGCTGCCTGTATAGTCCTTTGTCAACAATCTTCCTCCAGGTCAGAAACAGGTTTTCTTATCTGCAAGAAAATAGGTCTATATTGCAGGCTTGCAGATTATTACGGCTTCGTAGCACACGTTGCCAGGATAAGCATAATAAGCCGATGATAATTGTATCATATAAGGCGCGCTAATGGAAGCGCCTGCCCTGTCCCTGTACACGTTCAGCGGTCCGCTTGAGCGTTCTGTTTGATATGGGTTCTTGATTGTTCGAGTAGGTCTATTGGGGTATAATTTAGCGTTGACCTTCTCATTTATGCTCCGAGAGGAACACGATTTTGACTACTAGAAAAGCCTCCTCCGCACAGGCCGAATTAGGTAAAGTCATTGGCGAAAAACTCGTCTTGATCGACGGCCATGCGCTCGCCTACCGCGCATACTTTGCTCTGCCTGCCGAATTGCGCAACGCAAAGGGCGAGACGACAAATGCGGTGCTTGGTTTCACGCAGATGCTGCTTGATACGTTGAAAAGCCAGGCTCCCCAATATGTTGTAGTGACCTTCGACAAGGGGCGGACCTTCCGGCACGAGGAGTACGCCGAATACAAGGCCAAGAGAGCCTCGATGCCCGATGACTTGCGCCCCCAGTTTGCTCGGATTCGAGAGATCATAAGCGCGCTCGGTATACCTGTGCTAGAGCTAGCCGGGTACGAGGCTGACGACCTCATAGGCACCCTCTCCAGGCAGGCCGAAGAGATTGGGCTGGAAACAGTAATCCTTACCGCAGACAACGACCAGCACCAGCTTGTGACTGAGCATGTGCATGTTCTCGCGCCGGGTGGTTATTACCAACGCTTCTCTGAGGCGAGGCTATACGATGTCCAGGCCGTGCAGGACCGCTATGGTTTTGGCCCAGAGCTTGTCCCAGACTACAAGGCTCTGGTGGGCGATAAATCTGACAACATACCGAACGTGCCCGGTATCGGGGAAAAGACCGCCACTGCGCTTTTGGTGCAGTACGGCAGCCTTGAAGGCGTACTAGATCACCTGAATGAGCTTAAGCCCAAGCAACAGGAGATGTTACGCGTTCATGCCGAACAGGCCAGGCGAAGCAAGCAACTCACAACCATTGTGTGCGATGTCCCCATAACGCTGGATGTCGATGCAAGCCGCATGAATGGGTTCGACAAAGAAGGCCTCTTGAGAATCTTCCAGGAGCTTGAGTTTCGGAGTCTGGTTGGGAAGGTCAATCAGGTTGAGGCCGTGCTCGCGGCGGCTGTCGGCAACCCAATGACCGCTACCCAGCCGGAGCAGATTGTGTCAGACGAGAAGAGAGTAGAGCCTGAGCTCGATGATGGAAAAGCAAGACAGCTTGACATGTTCGCAGAAAAGCAACCATCAGGAGAAGCTAGATCGGAATCTCAGGACCGCCCGCCGCCCAGCAGTGCCAACCTCAGCAACCGCTCAAGCCTGTCCGCGCTCGAAGTCTCTGAAGACCGGATACTGGCCGGTGTTCCCGCGACAGTGCATGTTATCCTCGATGAGGAAGCCCTAGCTGTTTTGGAAGCACGCCTTAGAGGTGATGGGCGATTTACTGTGGATGTAGAAGCGACATCGCAGGACGACATGGATGCCGCGCTCGTTGGAATAGCAATCGCGCCAACATCCTCGAATGATCAGGTGGACGAGGCTTTTTACATTCCGGTGGGTCATGGCACAATCAAGGGCGATGGCCAACTGTTTGAGCGTGACGCGAAGCAGATGGAAATTGAGGTAGTGCGGGCGCGACTTGGGCCTATCCTGGCCGACCCTTCCGTAATCAAGGACGGACACAATATAAAATATGATGTCAAAGTGCTCGCTCGCGCCGGAATGCCTGTATCAGGTCTCGGCTTCGATACAATGATCGCCGCTTACCTCCTGGGCGAGAAAGGTATCAGCCTGAAAGACCTGGCCTTCACCAAGCTGGGCGTGCAGATGGTCCCTATAACCGAGCTAATAGGCAAAGGCCGCACCCAGATCACAATGGACAAAGTGTCCATTGAGACATCCGCCGGATATGCTTCTGCCGACGTCGCTGTTACCGAACGCCTACGCCATCTGTTCGGGCCGCAACTGGAATCGGTTGGTATGCGTGGGCTACTCGAGGAAATTGAGATGCCCCTGGTGGGCGTGCTGGCAGAGATGGAACTTACAGGCGTCGCTATTGATGTTCCTGCCTTGCAGACGATCTCGACTTCTATTCATACAAAGCTGATCGAGTTAGAGACCCTTATTTACGAGGAGGCCAAGCACCCTTTCAATATCAACTCTCCAAGCCAGCTTGGAAAAGTTCTCTTTGAGGAGTTGCAACTGCCGGGGCGCAAGCGGACACAGACCGGCTACTCCACCGACCGCGAAGTGCTCGATACTTTACGTGGTCTGCACCCTATTGTTGACATGACACTTGAGTACCGCCAGCTAATCAAGCTCAAGAACACCTACATTGACGCTTTGCCTTTACTCGTTCGCGCCGACACGGGCCGCGTGCATACTAACTTCAACCAGACGGTCGCGGCGACAGGGCGACTCTCTTCAAGTCAGCCGAACTTGCAAAACATACCGATACGCACTGAAATAGGCCGGGATGTTCGCAAGGCGTTTGTTGCCGATAACAGTTCCAGGCATAGCCTGTTCGATGGGGAGGAAAGTGTGCTCCTCGCCGCTGATTACTCGCAGATAGAATTGCGCCTGCTGGCGCATATGGCGCAGGACGAACGCCTTATTGCCGCATTCGAAGCGGGACTGGATATTCATGCGGCGACCGCCGCCGAGGTGATGGGCGTCCCCCTTGAGAAAGTCGATCCTGATTCGCGTCGCCTTGCCAAGACGATCAACTTCGGTGTGCTATATGGTATGGGCAGCTACGGACTGGCGCGCGACTCGAATCTCACGCAGGCTGAGGCCGCAAAGTTCATCGAGCTTTACTGGTCGCGTTACCCGGCTGTGAGAAACTTCATGGAGCAGACGCTGCGCCTGGGAAGGGAGCTTGGCTATGTAAGCACGCTGCTTGGACGCCGACGCTATATGCCCGAGCTTAACTCGCCCAGGGGAGATATACGCGCCCAGGGCGAACGCATGGCGATAAATGCGCCTGTGCAGGGCACCGCCGCCGATATAATCAAGATCGCCATGAACCGCCTCCAGGCTGAACTTGCTGCCCGAAAGCTAAAAAGCAGGATGTTATTGCAGGTACACGACGAGCTCTTATTTGAGGTTCCCCGCTCGGAGCTTGCCGCCATGAGCGAACTGGTGTGCAGCGTCATGGAAGGTTCAGCCGAGCTTAGCGTGCCCCTCAAGGTGGACATAAGGGCCGGCCAGAACTGGGGCGACATGACGCCTGTTGCGGCAAACGGGTAGGCGCTGCGTTGGAAGACGACCGAGATGGGAGCAGCCAGGCGACGAGTCTTGAGGTAGGGGCAGGCGCTCCGCAAGCAAGTGTCGCCAGTAAGGAATCGCGACACTCGTGCTTGCCTCACATTCCACCGCCGTCACGCATGCCGATATTGAGGACCGTAATCGGCAGGTCTGCGCAAGGGGCGGCAGAAGGCTTATCGCCGGAGGCGGCCCTTCATGCGCGCCGCAACTTTCGGCTCGGCGTGGTCAATGGGATCATGTTCACTCTTGTCGAAGCGCTGATAGCGCCCACCCTGGTGCTTGCTTACTTTATCAGTGGTCTGGGAGCATCGAACGTCCTAGTAGGACTTTTGCCTGCAATCCTATCGGGCGGGTGGTTCTTGCCGCAGATTCTTGTCGCTACCAGGGTGCAAGGTCTTCCGCGCGTGATGCATTGGTACCGCAGGGTCGGTATCCTACGCACTTTCTGTCTCGTGCTGCTTACTATAAGCACAGTGGCCCTTGCCGATGAGCCTACCTTGCTCCTTGCCGTCTTTTTTTTATTCTTCACGATTTATGCCTTCTCAGCAGGCGTAACAGGGATCCCCTGGTTGGAGATGGTAGGAAAGATCGTACCTCCTCGGCGCAGAGGTACTTTCTTTGGCTTAAGGAGTTTCTGGGGCGGTCTGCTCGCGCTGGCTGCTGCTGGGCCTATTGGCGCTATTCTTTCGGAAAACCTCTGGGGTCTGACATATCCCTACAACTTCGCATTTCTGTTCGGCATCACAACCATCATAGTAGCGGTCGGAGTGCTAGCGTGGTCTTCGATCCGTGAGCCTGCCGCTACAAGCGTCGCCCCGGCCATATCGGTGCGCGCACTGCTGAAGCGGGGCGCGTCTGTACTGCGGCAAGATAGAGATTACCGCTCGTTCATGATAGCGCGTATACTGATTTCATTGGCGACGATTGCCGATCCCTTTTACGTTGTTTACGCCAAGCAAGCCCTCGGAGCGCCCGCAGTGACAGTTGGCCTTTACCTGGGGGCGCTTGCCGCTGCCTCACTGCTTTCTAATTTCCTATGGAGTCCACTAGCCGACCGGGCGAGTAACCGCCTTGTCATGTCGCTGACTGTTGTGGCCTTCGCCGCTGTGCCGTTTAGCGCGCTCCTGCTATCTTTTCTAAAGGATGTTGTCGATAACGGGTTGCTATTCACCCTTTTCGCGCTCGTTTTTATCCTGTCAGGCCTGGCAGTTGGCGCGGCGCGTATAGTCAACAACAACATGTTGCTTACAATCGCACCGGCGTCTGAGAGGGCTACGTATATCGGATTCCTCAATCTGGTCCTTGGTATCGTGATTTTTGTGCCGGTGCTTGGCGGAGTGCTTGTGGACTTCCTGGGCTTCACGATTCTCTTCGTTTTGTCACTCGCGCTAGCCGCAGTTGGGTTAGCCGCTTCCTTGCAGATGAGCGCCAAGCGCCCCACAAATCAATTTTGAATCATAAATTGACGAGCTTCCTACTAATTCAAAACTCATAATTGTCCGAAGGAGCAAAAGATGTCAGGTCAACGACGTATAGATGGCAGGCAAAACGACGCACTCAGAGCAGTCTCGATAACACCCGATTTCCAGTCCTTCCCCGCAGGCTCAGTCTTGATCGAGTTTGGCAGAACCAGGGTAATCTGCGCGGCCTCTGTCGAGGAGAGAGTGCCTGGATTCCTGGTAGGGCAGCGCAAGGGCTGGGTCACTGCCGAGTACTCTATGCTCCCCTCATCGACGCCAACACGCTCTCAACGCGAAACGGCGGGCAGCAAGCCACAGGGGCGCACCCAGGAGATACAGCGCCTCATAGGACGGTCTCTACGCGCAATAGTAAACCTTGAGGCTTTAGGCGAGCGCACAATTGCCATCGACTGCGATGTTATCGAGGCGGACGGAGGGACGCGCACTGCTTCCATAACCGGCGCGGTTGTCGCGTTAGGGCTGGCCGTGCGACGACTGGAGTCCCAGGGTCTTCTGCCTAAGGGGGACAAGCCGGTTATAAAACAGATGCTGTCGGCGATAAGCGTCGGTATCATAGACGGTGTACCCATGCTTGACCTGAACTACTCTGAGGACAGCCGCGCTGATGCCGACTGTAACGTCGTTATGACCGAGGCGGGCTGGCTGGTTGAGGTGCAGGCGACCGCTGAGCGCAAGCCGTTCAGCCGCGACGAGCTTAATGATCTGCTTTCGCTCGCAAATAAAGGTATTCGAGAACTCATTTCTCTCCAAAAGGAAGCCCTTCGCTAGATCCGTGTCGTATGGGGCATGGCACGCGAGATGCACCTGGATTTGGTACCTACATAGTCTGAGAGCTGGAACAATGAACATACAAAAGTATACCGAGAAGGCTCAGGAAGCAGTGCTTGCGGCGCGGCAGGTAGCCGAAGAAATGGACCATAATCAGGTTGAGCCTACGCACCTCCTCCTCGCGCTTGTTGAGCAGCCGGAAGGCGTTGTGCCGCAAATCCTGGCACGCCTGGGCGTCAACAGCCGCACGATGGCGCAAACGATAAGAACTGAGCTGGAGAAGACATCGAAAGTTTATGGAGGCGGGGGGCAAGTTTATCTTTCGGGCGCATTGAATGAGACATCCAAGCGGGCGGAGAACGCGGCTTCCTCCATGCGCGATGAATACGTCAGTACCGAGCATCTGTTACTTGCTATGGCCGATGATGGAGAGAAGAGCGTGGCAGGGCGCGTACTACGCGATGCGGGGGTCACAAGGGACTCTGTCCTCTCGGTTCTTTCCCAGATACGCGGCAACCAACGTGTCACCGACCAGAATCCAGAGGGTAAGTACGCTGCGCTTGAGAAATATGGCCTCGACCTGACAGAACAGGCCCGCAAGAACAAACTCGACCCGGTGATTGGCCGCGACGAAGAGATTAGGCGCGTTATACAAGTCTTATTGAGACGTACCAAGAACAATCCCGTGCTGATAGGCGAGCCGGGAGTCGGCAAGACAGCTATTGCTGAGGGACTGGCAATCAGGATTGTCCGAGGCGACGTACCTGAGGGCCTGAAGGAGAGAAGGCTAATTGCGCTCGACCTTGCGGCGATGGTCGCGGGCGCGAAGTACCGAGGCGAGTTCGAGGAGCGGCTAAAGGCAGTTCTCAAAGAGATCTCCGATTCGGAAGGCGAGATAATCGTCTTTATCGATGAACTGCACACGGTTGTCGGGGCGGGCGCAACGGAAGGCGCAATGGACGCCTCGAATATGCTTAAGCCGATGCTGGCCCGAGGAGAATTGCACGCCATAGGCGCAACCACCCTCGATGAGTACCGGAAGAACATCGAGAAGGATCCCGCGCTGGAACGCCGTTTCCAGCCGATTGTGGTAGATGAGCCGACGGTCGATGAAACGATTTCCATATTGCGTGGGCTGCGCGAGAAGTACGAGGTGCATCATGGAGTGAGGATAACAGACGCCGCGATAGTGGCCGCAGCCGTCCTCTCCAACCGCTACATCAGCGCCCGCTTTCTACCCGACAAGGCAATCGACCTGGTGGACGAAGCAGCGGCCCGGCTGCGGATGGAGGCCGAAAGCATGCCCGTGGCGCTGGACGAAGTCGAGCGCAGGGTAATGCAGTTGCAAATCGAGCGTGAAGCCCTCAAGAAGGAGAAGGACGCGGGCAGCAAGGAGCGCCTTGAGAAGATCAACAAGGAGATCGCTAATCTGGAAGAGACAAGAGGAGAGTTGCGCTCGCGCTGGCAGGGGGAGCGG
Source organism: Chloroflexia bacterium (assembly GCA_039920445.1). Taxonomy (GTDB): domain Bacteria; phylum Chloroflexota; class Chloroflexia; order QHBQ01; family JADMIH01; genus JADMIH01. Next base: position 5,867 of record JBDSDS010000127.1, on the reverse strand, counting down.
GACTCGCTCAAGTCCGCCCGCGATATAAAGGAACAGATCGAGCAGGCCCATGCCGACCTGGAGAAGGCCCAGCGCAACGCCGATTTCGCTCTGGCGTCCCAAATACAATACAGCACTCTGCCAGAACTGGAATCAAGTCTGAAGTCTATTGAATATGCAGCAAGCGAGGGCGCCGGACAACGTCTCCTCAAGGAGGAAGTCGATGCGGATGACATAGCATTCGTAGTCAGCCGGTGGACCGGGGTGCCTGTTGAGCGCATGATGGAAGGCGAAATGGCGAAGCTTCTACGTATGGAAGAGCGCCTGCACCTGCGAGTAATCGGTCAGGAGGAGGCCATAACCGCTGTTGCCAATGCGGTTCGGCGCGCACGTGCAGGGCTACAAGACCCGAACCGCCCACTCGGCTCGTTCCTGTTCCTCGGGCCGACGGGGGTTGGCAAGACTGAACTGGCGCGCGCCCTCGCGGAATATCTTTTCGACGACGAAAATGCCATGATACGGATCGACATGTCCGAATACATGGAAAAGTTCTCGGTATCCCGCTTGATCGGTGCGCCTCCGGGTTACATTGGGTATGAGGAGGGAGGTCAACTATCCGAGCCTGTGCGGCGACGACCTTACTCGGTCGTGCTATTTGACGAAATCGAGAAAGCGCACCAGGATGTGTTCAACGTTTTCCTGCAAATCCTCGACGATGGCCGCTTGACTGATTCGCAAGGACACACCGTGGACTTCAAGAACACAATCGTGATAATGACGTCCAATATCGGCTCACAACATATCATCGACCTCGGCCCAGGCCAGGAGTTGGTCATCCGGCAGAGAATGACCGAGGCGCTGCAGGCCCACTTTCGACCGGAGTTCCTGAACAGAATTGACGATGTCGTCATCTTCCAGCAGCTTACGCTCGAGCAGCTGAGCCGCATCGTGGATATTAAACTGGACCGGGTTCGCTCGCGGCTCGCAGAACGCAAGATAGACCTCGAAGTCACGCCCGCCGCTATGGAGTTTCTGGCAAACGAAGGATTCGATCCGGTCTACGGTGCAAGACCGTTGAAACGGATTATCCAGCACAGGGTTTTAGACCGTCTGGCAGTAGAAATGTTGGACGGTACAATTCACGATGGCGACGCTGCCGTTGTCGATCTCGATAATGGTAAGATCACGGTCACGGGGACGAAGTAGGCCAGTGAATAAGGTGGGCGACGCGGAGAAAGCAGGGGCCGTGGCTGGATGAGGTCCGTTTGACGCATTAGTTGGTAGCAAAGCAGCATAAAGAAGGGTTTGTAATTGGCAGAGAATCGTACGACAAAAGCGCTCGACATCGAGACCGCCGTTAGCACACTTGTACCCGATGTAACAGAATCTTTGTGGGTAGGCGGTATGCATATGCACAATGTGCCGATGGCGCTTGTGCGCGAGTGCATTCGCCAGGGGAAGCGGTTCAAGACCCTGTATGCCGCGCCCTCAGCATCATTAGCTGCCGACTTGCTTATCGGCGCTGGGCTTGTCGATCATGTGGTCTGCGGCTATATAGGCTTCGAGCATCTCGGCCTTGCTCCCGCATTTCGCCGCGCCGCCGAAGAAGATGCGTCCATCCAGATAACAGAGGCAGACTCCGGCAGCCTGGTTCTGGCGCTTCAGGCTGGGGCGTGGGGCCAACCTTTTGCTGTTTTGCCACCCGGCATCGAGCAAACGAGCCTGGTCAAGCAATCACCAAGTTTTTACAGACAGGTCGAAGACCCTTTTAATGGAACGGCCCGGTTTGTGGTTGAGGCTGTACGGCCCACGCTGGCGTTGATACATTGCCAACAGGCAGATCAGTTCGGCAATGGTATTTTCAAGGGAAGCCGCTTCGCGGACCGCTTCCTGGGGCTTGCCGCCGACAGGGTCATAATGCAGGTGGAAGGTTTGGTGGATAACGGCCAGGTGTTGAAATATCCTTTGCAGACCGGCCTGCCTGGATTTCGGGCGGCGGCTGTTGTTCAGGTCAATTTCGGTTGCCATCCCACTTCGTCACACCGTTATTATAACTATGACGACGTGCATCTGCGGCTGTATCTCCAAGCAGCAGCAACAGAGGAGGGATTCCGCTCTTACCTGGACGAATATGTGCTCCAGCCGGTCGATCAGGAAGATTACATGCGGCGCGTGCAGAACCAGGATTGGGGAGCGATAACCGGAGAGGTGCCATAAAGTGAGCGACGACTACAAGCCGGTCCTTCGGGCAGGCTCCGATCCACTCGTGTTCTTCAAATACCCAGGCGCCGACAGTGAGGGCGAGGTGGCGCGCGGGCATATCATGGCTGCGGTGATGTCCCATGCCCTGCGTGACGGCGATGTAGTGGTCATGGGGGCGAATAGTCTTATCCCCCTTGCGGCCGCCCGGCTGGCGCAACTCACACATGCGCCGAATCTGACGATCCTTGCGGGCGCGAGCGGTGGGGTGAACACGTTAGTCGAGCCGCTAGCGCCATCGTCGGGTGATTACGCCAACCTGATAGCAGAGGCAGTGCTCGATTTCCCCGAAGTCTTGATGTTACAGATGGGTGGCCGAACCGACGTGTTCTTTGCAGGGGGGTTGCAAATCGATAAACAAGGGAACTGCAACCTGGCGTTCACAGGCAACGTATCAGGTCAAGTGACCCTGCGTGGTCCAGGCTCCGCCGGTCTGCCCTGGGCGATGCGCTCAGGGCGCGCCATCGTCTATGTGACCTCACACACCAGGAAGACATTCGTCGAGGCCGTGGATTTCGTCAGCCTGCCAGGTGCAACAGCCGAGTGGGAGCAAGGCTCATGGGGCGGGCCGGAAATGGTTGTGACGCCTTTGTGCGTAATGGATCTTACTAAACAAGGGGAAATGCGCCTGGTGAGCCTACATCCTGGTGTTACGCTCGAAGATGTATTAGAAAATACCGGCTTCGACTTAGCGCTTCCAGAAGAGGCGGCTCCAATTACTGCGCTGCCTTCACCTGAGGAGTTGCGGATACTGCGTGAACTTGACCCTGATGCCCTTCTGGTCGCGGTAGTTTGATCTGGGTGGAAAAGGTAGGGATGTATAGTCGAGTACACGCCGATATGGTTGCCCTAATTGGAAGACCATAAAGTTGAATAGCCCTCACCCCTTATCATCCGTTCAAACCCCATGCGCTCGATACGCCAGATTTGGTCGATAGCTTCATCTATTTGCTTTCCCGCAAGGCCAACCGGGACGCCCGTATTCATGAGCCGCTGCACGAGGCTTGCCTTTACGCCATGGTCTCGAAGGCTGCGTACCGAGCGCATCCATGGGATGCCCAGTATGCTATGAATCTTGCCGAGTCCGGGGCGTAACTCCTCGATGCTGGAAATGCGCTCCTCCATAGACTTCGCCTGGGGCATCACCCGTACCATGTGGGGTGTACCGGCTTCGCGTCGCGTGTCAATCACAAGCGAGCGCCTCAAAAGCGGGAAGAATATCGAGATTACTTCTGACTCCGAAATGCCGGAGATAACCTGATCGAGAAACTGTTCGCTATGGTCCACGTCGTCTACCTCCGCGAGCATTATAGCCCACGTTTGCTTTTGAGCCCAGTTGTCTTTGTACCAGTCGGAGCTCCCCCGGATTGGGTAAAAGAAGCCCCCAAAGCTTCTTGCTCGGGGGACTTCACGTCACTACAGAGTGGAACGCACAACTCGCTGGAAAAGCGAACACGTGAGTAACATTCCGTCTCTAGGAACTCGTGGCCGTTACTTAGCCTTAGCCGCGCCTCCGCCGATACGCGTAACCTTTGTTCCGCAGTCCGGGCATGTGCCCTGAGTGGCGCTGCGGCCGTTCTTCAACGTGATTTCCTTGGGATCTTTCATTTCGACCATCTTGCGGTCTTTTACGCAGTAAGCCTGTGGCATTTTGAACACCTCCATGTGAACTTGACTGGCTTGTACACAAGAACGCGCCGCTACGTGCCGTTACGTGTACGTAACGTGTTGTGCGCGTTTTGCGTGATTATACACCTCCACGCGTGGCGAGTCAATAAGTAATCCACAATTTGCCTTGAAATATGCCTAAACTGACCGTAATTTCGTGCGTAATGCACAGAATCCGCGTCTAAGGGCGCAGAAATGCCGGAAGGCGCGCATCATAATACGGGCGCTTCGCCTGGACCTGCCTGATTTCCCGCTCCGGCCAACGGAGGGCAGTAAGCCAGCCACCGAATACACAGCCCTGGTCAATGTTTATGGTGTTGTTCACCCAATGAGGGCCGGGCATCGGCGTATGACCATAGACGATTGACGCAGAACCATTATAATGCTGCGCCCAGTCGAGGCGAACCGGGGTGCCGTCGGGATTTATCTCTCCAGTAGTGTCACCATAGAGGCACATAGCGCGCACCTGCTCGTCGTAACGCCCAATCATATGCTTCTTTATGCCTGCATGAGCCACTACTAATTCGCCCTTATCGAGCCATAAGTATGGGGGAGCACTGTCAATGAAGTCTCGCAATCGAGCGATAAAGCCCGGTTCGGTCCGTTCCTGATGTTGCACTTCTTCAACAGTGCCCGCGAGACCATGGGCAAGCTGTACTCTTTTCCCTTGTAGGTAGCGCAACAGCTTATTGCAGTGATTACCAGGCGTGTAATAAGCACGCCCGCTTTCAACAAGGGACATGACCAGCTTGAAAGTGAGAGCACTGGCAGGGCCACGGTCATTAAGATCGCCCAAGAAAATCAGCTTGCGGTCCGCCACCCCGTCGCCCTCGTCCATATAGCCGAGGTTGCCAAGTAAATCTTGTAGTTCTTCATGACACCCATGAACATCGCCGATGATGTCGAATGAACCTTTGTCCAGGCGTAGGTCGAAATCTAGGCGTTTCCTACGGATTCGTGACGTAAACTTGGTGTTCACAAGGTTTGTTTGGGCAAATAGATTGGCGATGAGCTTAGACAAAGCTGATGGAGGAGTTGTTGGTGTGCGTAATTGGTTACTTTGCCAATCATACTACTAAATCTTGCTTGTTACGAGGTTCCGAGTCATTAAGTGACCTGGGCACATAGAACATTTATCTACCTGTTGCGCGAAGCGAACTAACGGTAATCTGTCATTCTGAACGCAGTGAAGGATACGCACTGGAAAGACGTACATGCCTAAGAAACGTCTTCACTGCGTTCAGAATGACAACACTGACTTTTATCTTACTCCCAGTGCCTGATGCTGTTGTTGAGATGACTTGTAGTCGTCAAGCGAGTGATTGTGTGAGGTGCTCTCTGGCATTTTCCATGTAGCTGCGGTAGGCGAGCAGGCCACTCAGTACCGGAAGGGCAAAGTAGGGCACGAGCAAGACGGGTAGCAGTCCAGCGCCACCCGCAACGGCGAGCACGACGTATACAAAGGTCCAGAAGCCGCCGCCCCAGCTACCGAGGAGCATGATCCCGATAAAGGGCCTGCCACTGAATATCCACCCCATACCCATGAAGCCGAGCGCGCCACCTATCGCCTCAAACAGGAATGTTGCAAGGCCCTTGCGCTGCGCAACTCCTGTAGTCACAGGTAAGGCGCGGGGGTGGACCTTCACCGACTGCTTGCGTGCGTTAGATATGCGGTTACGGAAGTCACGGAAGTAAGCGCGAATCATCGTGCCGCCTATGGTTCGTGCCACATGCCTGAAGTATAGCAGGTATCCAACACCCAACAGTGCTTGCGCCGCGATAAACAGTATGTATCGTCCCCAGTAGCCGCCGACTACTTGCCTAGCCTCGGCAGCGGTCGCGCCCGCATGGATCGCGGCGCTCTCAGCCAATCCGACTCCGAGGAAGACTACATATGTAGAGGCTACGCCCGCCGCGATTATGGTGAGGGCCTGCATCCCACGGTGTAGTACTTCGACCGG
>JBDSDS010000126.1:0-5570 GCA_039920445.1 Chloroflexia bacterium | reverse complement strand
CCGAGCCATGGTCTGGGACGTAGGCCTGGAGCCAACACCCGCTTCCACAGGACGCGCTCAGTCTCAACATCAAGCGCGCTTGATAAGTCATCGCACACCAGTAGTTCAGGGTCGCGCACGAGCATGCGAGCTGTGGCAGATCGCTGCATCTGCCCACCCGACAGGCGCACTCCCCTGGGCCCAACTATTGTGTCAACCCCCTTCTCCAGAGTAGCCACGTCGGATTCTAGCACCGTCCGGTAGATGGCGGATGGAAGGTCTATTTCGGCTTCGGGCAGACCCATCAGGATGTTAGCGCGAAGGGTCTCGCTGAACAAGCGGGGCACCTGGGGGGTATAGGCACAGCGCGGCGGGCGGAACACGGCAGCGGGGTCGCTTACCGGCTTCCCATTCCACTTGATTTCCCCTTCATCGAGCGGCAATTGGCCGAGCAGTACCCGTAGCAGGGTCGTCTTGCCTGAGCCGATGCGCCCGGTTATCACCGTGAAGGAGCCCGGGTACAGGCTCAGACTTACGCCCTCTATGCCTCGGCCCGTGGAGGGGAAGCGATAGGAAAGCCTGCGCACCTCAAGAGACTGCAGACCCGCCTGCCGATCGTTCCTGGGCATGGACAGAGACTGTGGAGGCTCGCCGCCAGCGACGTATATTGGGTGGTGCTCCACCAACTTTGATGCGGGTTCGTTGGGGAGCAGTTCTACCAGCCGGTCAATGGATACCTCTTGCGCGCGGTAGTCGCCTGCAAAGTTACCCAGGTATGAGGGTAGATCGGTGGTGAACCAGAGGTAGTATGTGAAGAGGGCAAAGTCACCGACCGTGAAGGTACCTGCCGACATTGCCTGTCCGACGAGAAGCAGCATCACTCCTATGCCGAAAGTTACAGAGTTAGCCTGTATCGATTCGATCAAGCGGAGGAGCATATCGACCCGCACTTGAGTTTTGTGACGCTCACGGTTGAGGGTTTCCAGATGGGCAGTAACACCTGTTTCGGCTCCGACTCCCGCTACCTTCACGGCTTGCACCGCGCCAAATAACTCGCCCAGGAAGCCTGTGACGGCATCTACTGCCAGTCCTGCTGTGCGCCAATAGCCGCGTAGTCGCGCCCAGGTTAGTCCCCCCACGACGAAGGTAACCGACAGGGGCAGGAACACCACCAGTGTGATTGTCCAATTGATGCTTGCCATGATAACTACCGCAATCACGAACGACACGAGATTTCCCGTTACATCGGCAATCCACGTGGGGAAGTCGGTGACTTCATTCACATCGTCACGGTAGCGGTTGACTGCTTCGCCGGAGGACACAGGAGGCGCAACGGCTCCAGGGCGGCGCAGGGCAGCGGCAAGCAGGTTGCGGCGGAGAAGAGAACCTGTGGTGAAGCGGAAGGTCTGCCCGGCGTAGGTTTCAGTGAAGGTGGAGATCAGGCGGGCCGCACCCACCGATATGTAGAGAGCCACCAGCGCCCAGATGCTTGCGATGGCGGGGGCCGAGCCGCTGATGGAATCGAATACTGCCTTGTCAATCAGGCCGGGTATCACGCGGGAGCCTAAAAAGAAGACCTGGCAGACAGCGTGTAGAGCGAACCATCCGGGAGCGTAGCGCATGATGGTCCAGTTGAGGCGCGGTGTGCCTAGCTTGTCCGGCTTGGATGTGCGTTGGGTATCGCTCATGCCATTGCCTCCTCTAGCCCGGTGCGAAGCAGGCTGTAGAACCGCGTTGTAGGGTCTTCAGCCAGTTGCTCACGAGGACCGAACTCGACTATACGACCGCCCTCCAGCACAAGAATGTCGTCGGCGCGCTGCACTGTACGCAGGCGGTGGGCGATAACAATACCTGTACGCTGTTCGAGCAGGCGATCTACAGCTCGTTCAAGCAGTCGTTCGGTTATGGGATCAAGGCGGGATGCGGCTTCGTCAAGGATGATCAGGCCGGGATCTTTGAGGAAGACACGTGCGAAGGCCAGCAGTTGAGCCTCACCTGCTGATAGGCCGGAACCACCTCCCGCGAGGCGTGTGTTGAGGCCATCAGGCATAGAAGCTACCCAGTCCAGCAGTTCAAGCTCAGAGAGCGCGGTGTGAATCTGTTGGTCGCTTATCTGGGGGTCGAAGAAAGTGATGTTGTCGCGGATGCTTGCCTGGAAGAGTTGCACATCCTGTGTAACCATGCCTATACGGGCGCGCAAATCGGCAAAGGTCAGGTCGCGCAGATCGCGACTGCCGAGGCGTATGGTTCCCCGGGTAGGGTCGTATAAGCGGAAGATCAGGCGGGTAAGGGTGGTTTTGCCTGAGCCTGTACGCCCAAGCACGCCCAACACACGACCCGCCCTTACGTCCATGCTGACATTGGTCAGCACGTGATCAAGATCTGCTTGGCCGCTCTTTCCATCATTATCTTGCTCAGTTGGTTGGAACTGAGTGGGCATGTCGTTATAGAGGAAAGAGACTCGGTCAAAGCTTACGGAGAGGGGTCCGGCCGGCAGGGTAGGAGATGCTATTTGCGTTTGGCTATTAGTGGGGCATGAGCGAAGCGGGGGCGCCTCTTGCACTTCAGGCCGTAAATTCAGCAGCGATTGTACTCGCTGGATGCTTGCCCGCGCTTGTTGCAGGTCTACTGTCTGATGACGTATGTCTTCGAGGGGGGCGGCCAACATGCCTATGTAGTAGACGATCAAGAACGCGGTGCCAATGGTAACAGAACCCTGAGTGTAGAGGTATGCCCCGAGACCCAGGCCAAGGCCATAGCCTGCGATGAAAAGGAAGTTGGTGATTACAGAACTGAGGCTGTCGGCCATTGATGCGCTGCGACCTGTACGCAATGCAGCACGCATCAAAGCGTAGAGGCTGTGCAGCACATGGTTTTCCGCGCCGACTGCTCGTATGTCTTCCGTACCGGAGATGCGTTCTTCGATGAAGCCGTACTGCTCGGCATCGGCCTGCCGTTTGGCGGTCCAGCGTTTGGTACCGAAGTTTTGCAAGGCTGCCAGTGAGAAGAGGGTAAGAGAGGCGTAGATGGTAAGGCCAAGCCCTGCACGCCAATCTTCACGGAAGAGGAGCACCAGTACTGCCAGCACTAATAGGGAGTTGGCGGCGATGCGGATTGTGAACTGGGAAAAGAGGTTGGCAAGGGCAGTTACATCGCCGTCTACACGCTCGATTAGCTCGCCTGGCGTGTGCGTTTTGTGGAACGGCATATCCAGGCGCAAAAGATGGACGGTGAGGTCGGTTCGCAGTGCATTGGTTGCTGTCCAGCCTATGTTGAGGCTTAGGTAATGAGTGAGTAGGTTCAGCCCGCTTTGTGCGAAGCCTACAAGGATGAAGGCGGCAGCGGCGAATATGAGGGTGTTGCCGGTGTCTCCCGCTTGGGTAGTATCTATGAATGTGCGGATTATCTGGGGATTGAGGAGTTGGAGGCCGATGGTGGCTATTAGCAGGGAAGCCAGAGCGGTGACGCGAACGCGCTGGGGCCGCAGGTATGTGCCGAGCAGGTTTCGGTACTCAGCCATAGGCATATTTAGATGCATTTATGCTCCTGTGATTTAGAGGGGCCAGTAGAATGTTGATGATGCTTGCACGGCGTATGCTTGGCAAACAAAAAGCCACGGGCAGGAGCACACCTGCGGCTCTATTCAACTTGGAGGAGAGGCGCACACAGAGCAATCAATGCGCTCAGACCTGCCTGCGTCGCAGAACCGGCCCTACAAGCGTATGGATTGGCAATCTCTGAAATGTGGCCCAGCCAAGCACGTTCTAAGGCGAGCGCCTCTGGCATGAAGCGCACAAGGCGCATCAGCTACAGGCTATGCTCTCTTGAACGTGCAGCCTTCTCCCAGCATCAATATTTAGGCAGGCGCACCCCTGCTACACGTCTACTCCACTCATTCGAGCGATAAGACGGTGGGCAGCAGAATTGATGATAGTTGACATTGGTACGCCTCCTTGTAAGCCAAATTATGGTCACGCTCCAGCTGCACAAACAGGCTACTATGTGCAGCCACGGCGCAGGCGACCATCTAAGATCGCCGCTGATGCAGAGTATACATCCGTATTCTACCCTCTGCAATCGGTCTACAGACCTAGATATAGTCACACACCATTGATAAGTGAACGACCCAACCCTAGTGCCTAGCTGGTGTCTGGCAGCTCGGGAAGAAGGGTCACAATGGGCCTATTGTGTGAGTAGTGGGTGGCATGGTAAGCTAACTTCTAACACGAAAGTAACCTGGCCATGAGGAGTTTACAGAACAATGACTACACTGGCTCAACAAGTAGTTCTCAAAGAAGGCCCTATTTTCTTGCTCAGCCATGAGAATGGAGATATATTCGGTAATACAGGGTTGGGCCTATATTATAAGGATACACGTTATCTATCGCTCCTTTCTCTACAGATAAATGAGCAGACACTACCCCTACTTAATTTTTCAGGTTACCGCAACTTCATGGGAACATTTCAATTTGCCAATGATATCATGCGATTGCAATTGGGCGAAGCAATTGGACCATCCCCAACCTCCGAACTCCTCTTGCTTCCCCAGACCCTCGGCCTACGCCGCAGTCGTTTCATAAGCCAGGGTCTTCACGAGCGCATAGAGTTGTCGAACTATAATCGCTTTCTCGTTCCAATCTCTCTGACTCTCCAATTCGGCTCCGATTTTCGTGACATATTTGACGTGCGAGGTTTCCCACGCGACACATGGGGTGAACTCCTCTCTCCACTTATCGACGGTTCCAAGCTCTTGCTACGCTATAAAGGGCTGGATGGCTTAGACCGTGGCACAGAGGTCATATTCGACCTGCCACCAGATGCCGCAGATGTGGCAATGCCCGAATCGCCCGGCCCAAAAGTAGAGCCTGGTATCATGGTGCCGGATGTAGGAGCACCATCTTATCACATCAATATGAAGATCCCGATTGCTACCCTCACCTGGAACTTCACCCTGGAGCCTCACGTGTCTCGTGGGCCTACCTCGCTCTCGTTTCATGTGATGCCTCAAAGTGGCGATGAAGAGAATGAGCCGCTTTGGCTCGCAGAGGAAAATAGGACAAACAATCCAAAATCCAAACGCCTGCAAGCGAGCGTCCGAAATCCAAAACCCGATTCCCGGTTCGATAAGGCTGTGCATTATATGCGCGACAGCTACCGCAAGTGGGATACGGAGGCTACCCACTTCTCGACCGATAACGAGGACTTCAACGTTCTTCTAAAGCGTAGCAAGTACGATCTGCGCGTACTGGTCGAGCCCGTTGGAGATGGCTACTTCCCTAGCGCCGGGGTTCCCTGGTACGTCTGCCCGTTTGGTCGAGATAGCCTCATCACGGCTTTGCAGACTCTATCTTTGAACCCGCAAATCGCGATAGGCGCTTTGCGGACGCTTGCTCGCTACCAGGGGATACGAGATGACCCCTGGCGTGAAGAGGAGCCGGGTAAGATACTGCACGAACTACGCATGGGAGAGATGGCCCGCCTCGGTATGGTGCCCCACTCACCCTATTACGGCTCGGTTGACTCCACCCCGCTCTTCGTGCTTCTTTTTGTGGAGACGATGAGCTGGCTTGATAACAACTCGCTTTATGACG
>JBDSDS010000125.1:0-7029 GCA_039920445.1 Chloroflexia bacterium | reverse complement strand
TTGGCGTAGCTCGTCTGCCCGCCTACCACGACCAACCCACGACCTTCGCGGCGCACGTACTCTTGAAGGGTGCGCTGCTGGTCGAGGCTGAGGCTCGTGGCGGCAACGTTGTTTAGCACGATGCTGTCGTAGTTGGCAAGCTCGTCAACCTGCGCGGGGATGGCGCCCGACCCTCTGACATCAACGCTCATACCCATGCTCGAAATGGCAGAGGCCAGGTTATCAGCTTCGCCCACGCGGTCTTCCAGCACCAGCACGCGAGGCTGAGGCTTGACCACGAGGGTGGACGAGGCGTCGTTGTTAACTCCGACAGTATCTTGCTGCGCCTCTACGCTTACTTCTATCTTGTGGAAGCCTTGTACCTCGGCCCTTTGCTCTATTGGGATGCTGTTTTCGCCCTTCTTGAGGGTAATCTGGCGCGTCGCGGGCTGCCCACCGTCCACGCTCACAGTCATGGTGGCGGCTGTATCGGCAGCGCTGAATACGCGCAGGTCGCTTTGGATGCTGTCACCCGCACGGACGTAAGGGATAGTGTCCAGTCCACGAACTATAATCTCAGGATCGCCCAACGCGCCGAGTGCCATCACATCGACCGACACCCCACGCGCCTTGAGCCGGGCTGCTTCGTCGGCTGCCGAACCTTTCGTCTCCCAGCCATCCGTTACGAGCATGACGCGGCGTTTGCCTGTATCGCTCAAAAGGCTTCCCGCGAGGCGCAAGCCCGCCGCCAGGTCAGTCTTGTTTCGGGCTTCATCTCCTCCCACCCAGGAGCCGCTTACTACATCATCATTGGAGATAACCGCCACGCTATCCCCAGCCGAGATGAAGCGAACGCGGTCGGTGGGGGCAGCCTTCTGAAGAACCTGTTGGGCATAGATTACCGCCTGTGCACGACTTTGCTCGCTCAAACTACTTGAAGCATCGAGCACTACCACCAGGTCGAGGTTGTCGTTCGGTCTGCTGAGGGCAGGCTCCGCGATGGCGAGCAGCATGAGCAAGGCGCTCAATGTCTGGAACAGGAGAGCGGCTGTTCTTCGGCGGCGGCCCAGGGCCATTAGCCGTCCTGCCGCCAATAACAGGAGAGGGAAAATGAGAAGACCAAACCAGAGTAGATCGGGACGTAGTAGGACGATGTTGTTCAAGCCTGACCTCGTTTCCAGCAGTAAAAGAGCCACTCAACCCCGGCGAGCAATAAAGCCATGCCTGCCAGGGGTGACCAGTATTCTTTGTTGACAAGCTCCTCCTCGTTGTTGCCTGCGGAAGTGCTCAATTCAGGGTGCGGCTTGGGCGCTATCGACGATTCGCGTAGGCTTCCCATGTTCACAGCGAACTGAAGCGGCTCGCCTCCAACTTCCCGGCTCGTGACACTGTACACCCCGGCCTCCTCAGTGTTGACGAATACACCGGAGGGGCCGACCTGCTTGTTTCCCGATGGAGAGACTAACGACGCGCCCGCGCCCAGGTAAAGCGGCTCGCCCGGTTGCAGCGCTTCTTTACCGGCCAATGGATAAAGCCAGTCGGCCAGGTTGTACATAAGCAGCGGGAAGGCCACCAGCTTGGGCAGGTTGGAGTCTCGTGGGTCGAAGGTCAATACCGCTATGCGCCTTCCTTCACGCTCCCCGGCTAGAATCAGAGGCCCTTCCCCCGCGCTCAGGACAGTATCGAGCCAGGGCACAGGTTGGGTATTAGATGCCTGGTCAACAATGAGAGGGGCAAGGTCGATGCCGAACAGGATGGGGTGGGCTACCGCGCCTGCTTGAGGACGCGCATCGGCCATACCCCTCTCTGCGGTGGGCAGAAGTGGACCCTGAGGATTCACCAACAAGAGGCTGCCCGCCGGAAGGGTCTCAGGCAATACGCCTTCGATGATCGTGAACGCCGGGGCCTGGCCGGGAACGCTCTGCGTGTCGGTCATGACCGTCTGGATGCCCGATATGCCCGCAAGCACGCGGGTATAAAGACCAGGCTCCTGGGAGATGACCCTCACCCCGAACTGGCCCTCCGCAGGTAGAAATAAAAGAGCGCGGTCGTCGGCGGCTAGCACATCCGAAGGGCCGATGCTCAGGCTGAATCTGGCCGTCCCCACCGGGATTTGATAGATGAGGTCGGCGTGCCCGCCTGGTTCCAGGTCGATGCGGCGCACAGGCAGAGGCACTGTATCGGCCAGGGCCGCCACGTCGACTCCAGCCGCCGAGCCACTCATGTTCTCGACCCTTGCGTAGGCCGTGTAGCCAGGCTCTCCGTCGGGTGGCCTGCGTGCGCTGAGGACGGTTATAGCGCGGTTGTCCGAGATATTGCCGACCTGGGTAAAGCGTAATGATGCAGGCAAGTCAGCAGCCGCTAAAGGCTCGAATGCGCCGTCTGATATTACGTGCGTATCGACAAGTCCCGCTTCAGACCGGTGTGAAAGGCCCGCAGCGAGGTCAAGCGCCTGGAGCCAGTCTGCTTCACCCGCGCCCGGTCGCGCATCCGAGAGGGCACGTTCCAGGTCGCCCCGGTTGCAGGCCGAGCAGGCGGTCGATACGCTGGCGCCGACCCTCAGCAGAGTGGCTCGGTCTTCCATACGCATGGAGGATGTAAGGCGAAGGGCCTCATTACGTGCCTGCTGGAACCGGCTCGTGCCGTTCTCTAAGGTCTGCATGCTGCCCGACGCATCGAGCAAAATAACGGTGAGGCGAGGGGCGGGGGCAGAAAAAGCAGGCTGGATAAGGGCTATTGCGCCCGCGAGGAGAAGGAGCGCCTGCAAAAGCAAGAGGAGAGAGAGAGGCGGACGGCGTATGCTCAACCTGGGGCGGTCAACGCGGGGCAGGGCTTGCCACAAGCGCAGGCTCGATACCGGCTTGCGGCGGGCGCGCGGCCTGAACATATAAAGCGCTACCAGCGCGGGCACCAAGAGGAGCCACCAGGCAGCAGCGGGACTGAGCCAGCTCATACGGTAACACCCCGCCGTCTCAAAGTCTCAAGCAGCATCCGTTCGATGTCCCAGCCACTTTCCATGAGGATGTAGCCCGCGCCGTTGTTGCGACACCACTCCTGGGTCCCCTCCAACCACGTGTTGAGGCGGCGGTTGTATTCGGCGATGCTCTCGACACCGAGGTGGACTTCGAGCTTTTCGCCCGTCTCGCTGTCGATTAGCTCAAGCTCGCCGTCGCCTGGGGGCCGCAATTCTTCGGCGCTAAGGATGTGCATCAGTGTTACCTGGAAGCCGGACGCGACTAGCCGCCGCACGCCTTCTTTGTATTCGTCGAGCAACAGATCGGAGACGATAACGGCGACGCGACCTGTCCTCCCGCCCGCCCCCGCTACGCTCATGCCCGTGCTCCAACCAAGAAGGATATTGTCGAACGGCGCCACGCCGCCGGAGCGCATCTCCTGGAGCGAGCGAAATAAGGTTCCCGCCTCGGCGCGACCTCGCAACGCGGCATTCGGAGTGCGAAGTGCGGAATCGTAATCAGCGTGCGATTGCCCCTGCCCCGCAGTAAGTTGAGCGTCCTCGGCGCGACCTGGGGTAGCCAAAATGAGGCTATCGAGATGGGCAAGGGCTATATAACCGATGCCTGCCGCCAGCTTACGGGCGGCGAAGAACTTTGTGGGCTGCCCAAACTCCATCGAAGGGGAAGAGTCGACCAGCAGATAAAGGGCGGTGTCGTGCTCGGCCTGGGCCTGTCTGACGTGGAGAGTACCGAGGCGGGCGTATGCGTTCCAGTCAACCCGGCGGAGGTCGTCGCCCGCGCTGTACTGGCGGTAGTCGGCGAACTCGATGCCCGTAGTGCGCCTGACTGCGAGGTGCTCGCCCATCAGCCCGTTTATAAGCTCGCGTCCCACGCTAAGCGAGAGACGGTCTAGCTTCCGTAGATACTCACCGTCTACTAATTTTGGATTTTGGATTTTGGATTTTGGATTTTGGACGCGTCGGCTGGCGAGAGCCAAGCGCAGGTTGCTAAAGGCTCTCATGAACGATCCCTACCGCCTAATTCAATCCAAAATCCAAAATCCAAAATCCAAAATCGGCTCACGGTTTGACCTCTTCGATTATCTGGTTCAATATCTGGTCCGCGCCTACGCTCTGTAACTGCGCTTCGACGTTCAGCACAACCCTATGGCGCAAGGCAGGGAGGCTCACCCGTCGCAGGTCGTCGAACGATACGTTATACCGGCCCGATAGAATAGCGTTGACCTTACCAGCAAGGATTAGCGCCTGGATAGCGCGGGGGCTTGCGCCGTAACGCACGTAGCGGTTGGCTGCCTGCGCCGCGCCTTCCTCGCCGGGGTGGGTCGCCATGACCAGGCGGGCGGCGTAATCCAGCACAGGCTCGGCCACCGGCACTTCTCGTATCAACTGCTGAAGGCTCTGGAGAGAGGCTGCATCCATCACCACGTGAGGTTTGACGCTGCGATTGGAGGTGGTGCGGCGAGCGATCTCCTTTAGCTCGTCGGCCTGCGGGTAGCCGACCGTCAACTTGAAGAAGAAGCGGTCGAGCTGGGCTTCGGGGAGCGGATAGGTCCCCTGCAGGTCGATGGGATTCTGGGTGGCAAGCACGAAGAAGGGCTTAGGCAGTGGGTGGGTCGAGCGTCCTACTGTGACGGCTTGCTCCTGCATCGCTTCAAGCATGGCCGATTGTGTGCGTGGAGTGGCGCGGTTGATCTCGTCTGCGAGGATGAGGTGCGCGAATATGGGACCGGGCTGGAAATTGAACCCGCGTCCCTCCGCGCCTTCCACGATTATGTCGCTGCCGACGATGTCGGCGGGCATGAGGTCGGGCGTGAATTGCACGCGGCTGTAAGTAAGGTCGATACACTCAGCCAGGGTACGCACCAGCAGCGTTTTGCCCAGACCCGGCACGCCTTCAAGCAGTACGTGGCCGCCCGCCAGCAGCGCCGTCAGCACGCCGCGCACGACCTCTCGCTGTCCTACAATCACGCTGGCAAGCTCATGTTCCAGTGCCGCTACCTGTTGTTGTACTTTGTCGCCTACTCTCTGTTCTCGTTCAGGCGTCCATGCCGTCATTGTATCCGTCACTTATGCTCACCTCTCAATTGAAGGGTCAATATCTCGTACTAATAACTACCTCTCCCGCCCAAAATATCTCTGGATGATCTGCCAGCGCTCGACTGGGAGGCGGTTGCTTTCGCCGGGGGCTGTTACCGCGCCTCCGGGCGTTACCGGCGATGCACCGCTTGCGCCTGCGCTCCCTTCGAGTGTGAGCGCGGGCCTTTCTCCGTCCTGGGAAGGCTTGCCCTGGTCGGGCTGGTTCTCTAGCTCGAAGGGGTTGCCTTCTACATTGGGGTCGGCGCTATCTTTTGGCCCGTCCACACGGGTACCCTGGCCTGGTGCGCCAGGCTGCCCATCGCCCTCTCCATCTTTCCCACCGCCAGGACTCTGGTTCTGCTGGCCCTCGCCGCCTTGTTGTCCCTGTTGGCCTCCTTGCGCACCTTCGCCGCCCTGCTCTCCTTGCTGGCCTTGCGGGTCACCCTGCGAGCCATCAGATTGCTCACCACTCTGGC
Organism: Chloroflexia bacterium; assembly: GCA_039920445.1. Lineage (GTDB taxonomy): Bacteria > Chloroflexota > Chloroflexia > QHBQ01 > JADMIH01 > JADMIH01. Next base: position 1,524 of record JBDSDS010000125.1, on the reverse strand, counting down.
TCTGGCCCCCTTCCTGCTGGCCCTGGCCCTGCTCACCTTGCTCTTGCGGTTGGCCGCTTTGCTGGTCGCTCGGTTTACCTTGCTGACCCTGCTGTTGCTGTCCTTCTTGTCCCTGCTGGCCGCTCTCCTGGCTTTGCTCCGGGAAGCCCTGGGCTAGCTCCTGTTGTGGGATCACATTCTGAGCGGTCTCTTTTAGCTCTTCGCCCAGATTCTTCAACGCCTCATCTATTTGCTTGTAGTTGCCCTTCCTGAGCGCCTCGGCTGCGGAGCGTTCGGCCTTCTGGAGGTCGGGTGTCGATTCAGACTCATCGGCAGCACGGTCGAGCGAGTCTGCAAGCCCCTGCTTGGCTGCCTCGGATAGTTGGTCGTTCTCCTGACCGAGTTCAGCTAACTGGTCACCTGCCTGGCCATAGTCGCCTTGTTGCAGACTATCCGCCGCGCTCTGTGTGGCGCTTTGCTCGTTGAGGCCCTGCTGTAACCTGTCGAGGCCCGACTGCGCGTCCTCGGAAGCGGCCTGCTGTTCTGGGCTGGGGGCGTCGTTGCCCTGGCTGCCTGCCGCGACTGCTGTTTGGCTTGGGTCAGGCTGCGGCGTCTCGGTAGGCTTATTCGAGTCTGGCAGGCCCGAGGCTGCTGTCGGAGAGACCAGAGCGGATAAAGCCTGCTCGTTCCCAGGAAGGCCGAGCGCCTGGATCGGTACGAACCCCGCAGGCGCGCCCTTGAAGAGTATGATGCCGACCGCCAGGAGCAACAGCCCGCCGCTCAGGGAATATGCAGGCAAAGGAGAGCGCACAGGGTAGACCACGCGCGCATCGAAGGGGGTAATCAGGTCGGTCGTGCTGGACAACTGCTCCGTATCGAGCGATTTTGGCTCCTTTGTATCGAGCAGTTCCACAGCAGTAAGCACTCGCTGCTGGTTGTCGAACCTCAAATCGATGGCCAGGGCCGTCTCAACTGTAGAAGGCTGTCTGAATCTTTCAAGCACGAGTGCTCCAATAGGAAGCAGAAGCGGGAGGGCCAGCGCATAAGGCAGTACCCTCGGATCGAGCAGATCACCGTAAAAGAAAAGCGCGCTAACCAACCACGCCGCGCCGAGTGCCAGGAATGATAAAGAGAGGTAGCGCCGCCTGCGCTCTAGTCTGATACGGCCTGCGTAGCGAGTGAGCAGGCGCTTTACACTCTGGTCCTGGGTAGGAGTGATTACAGCCAAGATGCGGTCTCCTCTCTGATAGCCACGGGCGCTTTTCGCCGGGTGCGCCTTCCGATACGGAGTGCCGAAAATGCGCCTATCAATACAGCAGCCACCCCAGCGCCCATCGCGGTTGTGCCCGCCATGCGCTGCAACGACCATATATCCGATAGGATAGTGTTCGCCTCGGTCACTCTCACTGCGTTACCCAGCAGGGCAAAGGTTTCACCTGCCTGTCTGGCCTCGTTTTGGGCCTCCGGCAGACGGAAGTTAGCGCGGTACTCTTTTGCGCGCTCTATACCTGCTACTGCATCCAACCCGCGCGTTGCTAACATCTC
>JBDSDS010000124.1:0-7918 GCA_039920445.1 Chloroflexia bacterium | reverse complement strand
GTTCGGCTCTTCATTATGGGCAGGTAGCACCAGTGAGATTTTACCTTCAACTTTGCTGTTTTCGCCGGTTGCCTGTTCTTTTGTTTCTATGCGTTCGAGGGTTTGGGCCAAAAAATGCCTCCTGCTTCCCCTTCGGGAATTACGAGTTTTGAATTATGAATTATGAATTGATTAGGTCCCGACTAATTCAAAACTCGTAATTCATAATTCATAATTATCCTGTATCTTTTACGGTCAGTGTTACATGCATATTACATACCATGCTAAGTTTATAAGAATAATGTGAAGGGCGTCAAGGATTAGCCCGTTAGGAGTATGCTTCAGCGGACAATCAGAGCATCTCCTCGTCCAACGCGCCCCGCACCCAATTTATGGAAGTAATGTTCGAGCCTGACATAGAGATCGCTAGCAGGTCTACGCGCCAATGGGTTACTTCGGGGTCGAGATCGTGCGCCTCCATGTAGGCATAGGCCGCGCTGACCATGCTTGTGGCTTTGCGCTTAGAGATCGACTCCTCGGCCAGCCCTGTGCGTCCGTGGCGGGTACGCACTTCAACAAAGGCCAGCACAGGCTCCGGGCCAGGGCACTCCGCGATAATATCGACTTCGCCGGGGTTGGCTCGCCAGTTGCGGGCCAATACCTTGCAACCGTGGCGCATCAGGTAATTGGCGGCTAATTCCTCGCCCTTTTGGCCTGTTAAGCCTTTGTCTTCGGCGCTCAATTACTCGCCCGACAGGTACTGTTGCGCGAGCAGCGCTTTGATGGGGGCGTACGAGCGGCGGTGATGGGGAGAAACTCCGAGCCGGGAGAGCGCTTCGACATGATGCGGCGTACCGTAGCCTTTGTGCCGTCCGAAGCTGTAGCCTGGGCAGAGGGTATCCTGGTCATACATCATGCGGTCTCGTGTCATCTTTGCCACTATCGAGGCGGCGGCGATTGACATACACGAGGCATCGCCCTTGATAATTGGCAACTGGGGAATACGCACGGAGGGGAGGCGGAAGGCATCAATCAGAAGGTAGTCGGGCCGGATACCGAGGTCTCGTATGGCGCGGGCCATCGCCAGACGATTTGCCGCCCCAAGCCCGATCACGTCGACCAACGTCGATGAGACGATGCCGACCCCCACAGCGAGGGCTGTCGAGTAGATCACACTTAGCAATGCCTCCCTTATACACTCAGAAAGCATCTTGCTGTCACGAAGGGTCGAGAGGCGCGTGGAGAGGCTGTCTTCTCCAGGGTTGGCAACCAGCGCTTCGGCGCATGGAAAGATCACAGCCCCGGCCACCAGCGGTCCGGCCCAGGCCCCACGCCCGGCTTCATCTACTCCTGCCACAAGAGAGCAACCCTTCGAGTAGAGATCGCGTTCGTTATCCCATGTCGGCACAGTTTGTTGTGTTACATGGGGGGATGTCTGGCCGGCTTCCATCGACTTCATGCGCCTATTCTAGCAGGTTTTGGCAGGCTGGATGATTCTACCCGCCCTGTAGACAAAAAGCCTTGTAGACATACATCTACAAGGCTTTCTTTTAAGGCTCAGGATATTAATTCTTGGTTGGATTCTCTTCGGCATCTGCATCATCGACAACCAGATCGTCACCGACCGCATCGTCGCCTATTACGTCTTCAGTCTCATCGACGATATCGTCTTGATCATCCAGGTCCAATTCCATCGCAGCGGGAGTTGCTTCAATAGGTTCAACCTCTTCTTCAACTATAGGAGTCGCTACGGCAGCAGTGGCCTTGTCGACACCCGGCCTGTATCGTCGCTCTTTGATGCGGGCTGCTTTACCTGTGAGACCGCGCAGGTAGTAAAGCTGGGCGCGACGCACAACTCCACGGCGCACTACTTCTATCTTCTCGATGCGAGGGGAATTGACCAGGAAGGTTCGCTCCACACCGATACCGTGGGAGGCTATGCGGCGCACGGTGAAGTTGCTGTTGATCCCACCGCCGCGCCTGCGCATGACCACGCCTTCAAATACCTGGGTACGCTCTCTGCTTCCCTCGACTACCTTCACGCTTACGCGCACGGTATCGCCAACGCCGAACTCAGGCAGAGTAGCCTTCAGCATGGGGGTGGTTACCGCCAAAATCGCCTGGGTGGGTTTCATCTTACTTTTATCTCCTGCTTTTTTACGCTCCGTATTTTTTGCACGAAGAACATTATAACATAAGGGTAGGGGAGGTGCAATGTTGAGAAGCATGTTACATATCAGGGCTTATATTCTCCATGTTTGCGGTAGACGCTATGCCAAGATCGCTTGCCGCAACTAGGGCAGCGTGCCGGCGTCTTCTGGTTTCCTATCGCTCTCCACCGGATGCCCCCTATCTCCCAGATCGACCGCTCATAACCACACTTGCATTTCAGCATCCAGGAGCGCGAATGTGCCTCCATATCCTCAGCCCATTTGCGTGGGAGTATGGCGGTAAATAGCTTTTGAAAGAAACTCATAGCTCGGGCCCCCCTCATCCTGCGCTGAATATGCTGTGCCCGGCGGCAACCTTCTCCCTATTTACCCAACCTTCCGTAATAGACCGCCGTCTCATACTCGAAGGCTACCTTCCCTTCGACGTTGTATTTATCGAATATCTCTCGCAGCTTTTCCAGTGTGATCTCATGGTTGGGGTGGCCTTCTTCCGGTGCGTAGGACGAAGAGAGCATGCGACCTTTCAGGCTTTGGAAGTCGAAGAGCTGCCTGTTCTCGAATTTCTTGAGGTTGAAGCTACCAGGCTCGAAGAATGAGCCAATAGCACCGGGGTCAAGCTCTTTGTGGTTCACAACCTTATAGTCGGTTGAGTAGGTTTGCAACAATCGCTCGTACTCTATGAGAAAAGGAATAGTTGTCGTAACGCGGTCATTCCAGATGAGCGCCACCCAGCCCCCCGGCTTCAAGATGCGGCGGAACTCTGCTTTTGCCTTTGCGCGGTCGAACCAGTGGAAGGCCTGGCTTGCTGTGATAATGTCGATGCTGTTGTCCGGCAAGGTTGTATCTTCTGCTGAGGCTGCAACACTCGTGAAGCTGGAATACTCCGTAAGGAACCGTTCGCCCGCCTCTCGCATCTCCTTGTTCGGCTCAACCCCGAAGACGCGTAATACGGTCTTCAGCAGAAGCTCTGACAGGATGCCGGTGCCCGACCCTATATCCGCAATCACAGAGTTTTCATTCAGCCCGCATTCCTCCTTGAGCAGGTCTATTACACCTGCCGGATAGCTGGGGCGGTACTTGATATAGTTTTCTACGCGGGAGGAGAATCGCTGCTTTGAGTCGGCGATAGACACTGGTATGCTCCTGTGGGAACGAATAGAGCGGCTGATGGTTAGTCCAGAATAAGCTCGCGTTGAGAAGCCATCCAAAGGGCTGCTACCAGCAAGAGAAATGCATACAACGCCAGCAGCCCAAGTGATACAGTTGCTATGGAGTCGGGTTGGGACTCGGTAGCGAACTTGAGCGCGCCTGCTGCCGGAGCGAGCACGGGTGGAAGCTGCTGTAAAAACGGCCTGAAGGCTTCTATAGGGAAGTTCTTGCTGTCGAATGACATCACGAGTATGGCCAAAGCGCCCAGTATGCCAAGCCGCACCCCCGATGAGGAAACGAATGTCGACAGCAGCGCGATCAGGCCCACCGTCGTTGCTACCGACACCATTATGGGTAACATGCCGATGAGATGCGTAACAGGGTTGCGCCAGAGCATCTCTTCCAGGCCGGGATTTAGCAACTGGCTGAAGCGTATGCTTTCGATCAGGGTTGAGATGAGATGGAAAAACAGAGAGATTAGCCAGGAAGCCAACAGCATGGCGCCGGTCAGGGCAATTCGGCGCACGGGGCGAGCCAGGATCGCGTAAGTCTCGGGGCGCATGCCGCGCGCAAATATGGAGGCTGTTGTCAGGGCTGCTATAACTACGACCATCGCGTATTCTATTGCGAAGAAATGGCTCTGGTTCGACCTGTAGTTGAAGAAAAGGCTGTGGACTATCACCAGAATGGCAACATTGACCAGCGGCCAGGGGCATCGGAAGTAATCGCGCAGGACAAAGCCAAGCAGAGTGAAGAATGGCGCAGGTCCGCGCCGTCTGACGGGTTTCACGTTTGCTGACGTAAGGGCTTTCTCAGACGAAGGTGCGAATACCTCGCTCATGCCCGAACAGGAAGTGGATGCTATAGGCACGAATGCCTCAACACGTTCATCCGCATGGCTCATCAGGTCGGGAGGCGTGCTACTCGCTTCTATGCTATTGGATCGGGTGGTGTCGTTCATTCGTCAAGAGCGGGCAATGGCGAGGTTGGTGTGCCGGTGCGGGTGGGCGTTACCTGTTGTGGAGGTTCCACCAGCGATTTGGCGCTCGTCGAAATTGTCTCCTTTGCGCCGTTACGTTGGGCCGCCGACTGGGTGGGTGATTGTACAGCCCGCAAATAAAGCGACTCCAGGTCGCGGCTGTCAATATACAAAGAAGTAATATCCCAACGCCCGTCGATCATCGCTTTGATGGCGGCGCTCTTGATAGCCGCGCTATGCGGTATTTCGGGTCCGATAGGCAAATTCACGCTAAGAGGCTCACCCCCGACTTCCCCTCCCCGGACCATCACCGTTGGGTGGAGCTTCGTAAGGTAGGCAATAAGGGCGGGAGCAATCTCAGCCGCGCCTTCTCTAGGTGTGCCCGTAATAATAGCGCGTGAGCCGCCCTTCAAATCGGTCTGCACGACCAGTCTGCCGCCACGCAGTATGCCGACCGTGGAACAAATCTTCTCCACATCGGTCAACTGGTGAGAGCAAAGCAGTACCGTGGAGCCGCGCTCTTTACAACCTCGGATAAAGTCCCTGACAGCAATCTGCCCTTCGGGATCGAGTCCGGAGGCAGGCTCATCTAGCACTATCAGGTCGGGAGGTTCTCCGCCCGCGCCACACAGCACGACTGCCAGGCCGAGCCGCTGGGTCATCCCCTTCGAGTAGGTCTTTATGCGCCGGTTGGCGGCATCCTTGAGGCCGACATTTTGGAGCGCGTGGTCTGCTGTTCGAGCAGCGTCGGCGGCGCTGAAGCCGGAGAGTTGGCCGTGGAAGCGCAGGTACTCGCGGCCTGAGAAGTTGCCGTGGTAGCGAGGTTTTTCGGGTAAGTACCCCAGGCGAGCGTGCGCGCGCGTCAGGTTGGACGATCCGAAGAGCTTTATGGTCCCTTTGTCCGGGTAAAGGAAGCCGAGCAAGAGCTTGAGCAAGGTCGATTTGCCCGCGCCGTTAGGCCCAAGCAGGCCATAGACTTCTCCACGATGAATCTGGAGAGAAACGTTTCGCAGCGCGACAATGTTGCCGAACCGCTTGGTAACGTGGTCAAGGCTCACTACCGGTTTGTCGGTGTTCGGGGAAGCCGCGCTAATCTCGCTCGCGGGATAGGATGTTCGCTCGTGCATGGACTCTATTATAGGTTATCAGCCGAAAGAAAGGTAGAGGGATCAGGGGTTGGGGATTAGGGGTTAGGAAGGTCAGGGAAATCTGGCTCGTATGAGTCCGTTTCTTCAAATATTCTATTGTTAGTAGAAGGGTTTCGAGATGCTTTGCCCATTGACCTGATGAGACCGTTCAGCAAACGACCTACCTCCTGCATCAGCGCCCAGGCATCTTTTACTTGCTCTCTCTCAACATATTTTAGACGGACTGCGATCTTTACATATGTTTTAACCTCCGAGAACGAACCTCTTGCTATTGATAAATGTCTCAGGAAGTCGGCTTTGTAGATCCGTCCGTGGCCCCTAGCTATATTTGCCGGAACCGAAACAGCGGCACGTTGTATTTGACTGATCAGGCCAAACTGTTCTTCACGTGGAAATAGCTTTGCCAGGCAGTATATTTCCGCCACTAGATCCATACTCTTCTGCCACACCAACAGATCCCTGTAAGATTGAATTACCATCACATCAATCCTAATCCCTAACCCCTAATCCCTATTTCTCCCGACTCTGGCGGCGCGCAGACTGATCGTAATGCAGTAGTTTCCGCTTGCGTGCGGTGAACCCTCCGGTGGCCTCATTGCTCTCGGCTTCCAGGCTCATTGCCTCTGCCATTGCCGCAGGCGAAGCAGGCGCTGCCATGCGCAGGTGAGCAGCCGCGCTCGCCAGGCTAGCCGAGCTCATGGCGTATCTCCCTTCGGCATCATAGCGCAACGCCTCCTCTCTCGCCACAGCAGCCTGTAAGAGAGCGGCCTCTTCCAGCACCCCAGCATCGGGCGCTTCGGCGGTACAATCCATCTTAGAAGCGTAAGTAAGCACAGCCTCTTCGCTCGAAACGGTGAGGGTCTCGCCACTATCTACATCAAGATAACTGAGCCTGAGTGGGATAGGAAGCGCTGCACCCACTGAGCCGGGCTGCACGTCCAGCTTGAAAATTAATGAGCGCACTTCTCCTGCTATCATATCGTCCAGTCGCACTCGCAAACAACGCCCACGCTCTACCTCAAAACTGTTGAGCAAGGTAGCCCCCGCTCCTTCCGGCAGGTCCAACTCCAATGACACCCGGCGGGCGCAGGTAGAGAGGACTTCGCCAAGCTCCCTGTGAAGGAAGTCCGGTATCTGGGCTGCCTGCTCGATGAAATAGAAGTGGCCGCCACCCTTGATTGCCATCTTCTCAAGCAACTCCTCGTTGAAGTCCGCGCCGATGCCCATAGTAGTCGTGCCGACGCCTCGTTCGCGCAATTGGGAGGCATGGTGCGCCAACTCTTCTGTATCTACAATGCCGACATTTGCCAGGCCGTCACTCAGGAGGATTGCCCGGCTCAGATAATTGGCCTCGTGCTGGTGGTTGGCGACCTCCTGCGCGCCCGTAAGCCAGCCTCCGCCCAGATTGGTGCTGCCGCCACTGTAGATAGCGCGTACCTCGGCGATCATCTGGTTCTTGGCCTCCGGGGTCAACACCTGGCTCGGCGAGACCACCCGCACTTCATCGTCGTAGGCCACAATCGCTGTCCGGTCCGCGCCAGTGAGATTGCGCAGGCAGACTATGGCCGCCTCTTTAGCCTTTTCGAGCTTGCTGCCCGACATCGAGCCGCTGCGGTCGATCACTAATGCCAGGTTGAGGGGCAGCCGTGTCCCCGATGTAGACCTGTCGGGTGCGGTAATTTGCACGCGCAGGTAACGCTCACTCATCTTGGTGGCGGAAATAAGTCGTCGGTCCATGTTTGCTGATAATTTCATTTACTTCTCCTTTGTCTCTTTCTCTGGAGATGTCTCCAAAATATCGTCCACGGCTGCAATCAGCCGGGACATAACACTTCGCACCCTTGCACCCGAGGATGCGTGAAAATGTAGCTCCACACCAGGTGCGACGGTAACCCGGTGCCAGGCGCTCTCCTCCGGGTGTGGAGCCTCTTGCGCTACTGCGCTCTCGGATTTGGCGAGTAGCGGCGCGGAAGCGTAGAAGGCGCGTGACGCCATCGGCGGGGGAGGCGCCGGGGCAGCCGCAGGTGCGGCTAAAGGCGCGGAGGGTGAAGCCATACTGTAATCCGCCATCATCGGGGCTTCCCTCAACTTGGCCTGCTCTCGGCTGTGGCCCCGCTCAAACAGGTTAGCAATGTAATCAGCAGCCGAACTTCGTTCTTGTGCGTCGCCGGTGACAGGCTCATCATTCGTCAGTAACTCCTCTATCTCCTTGCGGCTGAGCCTTTGCAACATATCGCGTATCTCCTCCAACGGTAGATAGTGTCGCTTCAGCCGGGCTATCAACCCGAGAAGCTGAAGATGCTCTTCGGTATATTCGGCGACGCGCCCACGCCCCGGCGGCGGCAGCAGGCCTTGTTCTACGTAATAGCGAATAGTTCTCGGTGTCACTTCTGCCTCTTCCGCCAGTTCCGCGATTGTCACTACTTCCACCTCCTCTACCATCTAATGAAGCTATTGTAACAGTATTACGTAATACTGTCAATAGGCAATAT
>JBDSDS010000123.1:0-12027 GCA_039920445.1 Chloroflexia bacterium | reverse complement strand
ACGGCGCGATACTGGGGATGAAGAAGACCGAGATAACGCGCAAGCTCGACGAGATCATAGCTTTCGCGGAACTTGAGAAGTTTATTGACACGCCGGTCAAGCACTACTCCAGTGGCATGTATATGCGCCTGGCTTTCTCTGTGGCCGCCTCTTTGGAGCCGGAGATTCTGGTGGTGGACGAGGTGCTGGCGGTAGGCGATGCGGCGTTCCAAAAGAAATGCTTGGGGAAGATGGGAGAAGTATCTGGCGAGGGTCGTACCGTGCTGTTCGTTAGCCACAACATGACCGCTATGCGGAGTTTATGTAACAGGGTAACCTGGATCGATAAAGGGAGGATCATTGAGGAGGGGGAGAGCAGTAGAATTATATCCAGGTATTTACAGACTTCTATCTCAACGTTATCCGATGTTATCTGGGATGATCCAGCAACCGCCCCAGGCAATGATAAGGTACGCCTGCACCGTGCGCGTATTCAACCGATGGACGGCTCACCAGTTGACTCCATCACCGTTCGAAAGCCGTTCATCATGGAGTTTGAATTCTGGAACCTGGTGCCTGATGCTTACCTGAATCTCAGTCTGCATTTACTGAACGACGAAGGAGTTACTTTGTTCAATTCAGGGCCGCTAGATGAGGTGGTCTGGCATGGACGTCCTTTTCCGGTTGGCCTGTTTCGTAGTTTCTGCTGTATACCGGGCGATTTGTTAAACGACGGCACGCATCGCGTTCAACTCCTTGTTGTCAGGGACCAGAGCGTCGTCATCTTCAGCCATGATGACATTCTAGTCTTTGAGGTACATGAGGAAGCCGAATCCAGAACGTTTTGGTTCGGTAAATGGGCGGGCGCTGTACGACCCAGGCTCGAATGGCACACCGAGCTTGTCGAGGTACAACAGCAGTCTAATTTTGCGGGGGTGGGAGAGATAATGCTACCTACTGACTCCGAAGGGAACAATAGCAACTTTGCGGTAGAGAGAGCAACTTGAATGTTGAACCAGGTTTACACCTTACGCTTTGCACACGTGGGCCAGGATGTCACCATCTGGCCCATGGCTAGGATAGTATCACCAGAGGTCATTTCTATTGGTGACTCGGTCATGGTTGACGATTTTGCCTTTGTGATGGGCGGTACGAAGACCACAATAGGCAGCTTTGTCCATATTGCCTCTTTTGTATCAATCCTCGGTGGTGGTGAGCTTATAATGGAGGACTTTGCAGGGTTATCAAGCGGCGTCCGGATCTACACGGGTAATGATGATTATCTGGGTGGAAGTCTGACCGGTCCAACCATACCTCCACCATACCGTACGCCCATACGCTCTTTTGTGCGTATCAACAAGCACGTGATTGTGGGTGCAAATACAGTTATTCTACCCGGCGTTGTCATAGGAGAGGGCGCTGCGATTGGAGCGAACTCACTTATTAAAAGGGATTGCGAACCGTGGACGGTCTACGTCGGCTCACCCGCGAGACCGCTTCGACCCCGCCCACGAGAACGGATGTTAAAACTCGAGGCCCAATTGCGTAAGGAGCTTTATAATGAGCGCGGAGAATATGTGCCTAAACAAGCACGAGAGAACTCACAAAGTGGCTAAGCGCTAATCGTACAATTGGACTAACATTCATTTGATGACTCCCAGGTTATCACTTTTCTAAACGGTCGCTGAGGACGCTGAGGAGTTGTAATAGGCTTACACGCAGTCGTGCCCTCTGCAAAATAGGTGTGATATGAGATGAAAGTACATTTAGATGATCTTGCTGCCTTCGGGGGTGCTCCTACTTTCCCGGAGAAGATACATGTAGGCCGCCCAAATATCGGTGATCGCGATCGCTTTCTGGCGCGCGTCAATGACATGCTCGACCGCAAATGGCTTTCCAATAACGGCCCCTATGTGCAGGAGTTCGAACGTAAGCTGGCCGAGATGATCGGCGTCAAGCACTGCATTGCGATATGTAATGCCACTATTGCGCTCGAGATCGCTATCAGGGCTGTCGGGTTGAAGGGCGAAGTGATAGTGCCTTCATTCACTTTTGTAGCCACAGCCCATGCCTTACAGTGGCAGGAGATCACCCCCGTCTTCTGCGATATGGACCGAGCCACACACAACTTAGACCCACGTCGGATTGAGGAGTTGATCACGCCGCGCACCACCGGCATAATCGGCGTTCACCTGTGGGGTCGGGCCTGTGACGTGGACGCACTCACCGGCATCGCGCGTGAGCACAACCTCAAGCTCCTGTTCGATGCCGCCCACGCCTTCGCCTGTTCATACCGAGGGCGCATGATAGGCAACTTCGGTGACGCTGAGGTCTTCAGCTTTCACGCTACCAAGTTTTTCAACACGTTCGAGGGTGGCGCTATCACCACAAACAATGACGAATTGGCAGCGAAGATTCGCCTGATGAAGAACTTCGGCTTTGCTGGTTACGATAGAGTCGTCTATGTGGGCACGAATGGCAAGATGAGCGAGGTATCGGCGGCTATGGGCCTGACTGGACTGGAGAGCCTGGATGAGCTTGTAGCGATCAACCATCGAAACTACAACCAATACCTGAAAGAACTCCAGGGGTTGCCTGGAATCCGCATGATCGCGTTCGACGATGACGAAAAGCACAACTACCAGTACATAGTTGTGGAAGTTGATGAAGGCCAAACGCATATCAGCCGTGATGACATAGTGCATGCTCTGCACAAGGAGAACGTGCTTGCACGTCGCTACTTCTATCCGGGAGTGCATAAGATGGAACCCTACAACTCCTATTTCCCACAAGCCGGGTTGATGCTGCCTGTCACTGAGGAGTTCGTCCACCGGGTCATGGTGCTGCCTACCGGCACGGCGGTAAGCTCTGAAGAGATAGCGAGCGTCTGTCAGCTTGTGCGCTTCCTGGTGGAAAACGGAAGTGCCGTGAGCGAGAGGCTGAGCCGGAACTGCAAGCTCACTGCTAGTCCGTCGTGATGCGTCACCCGGCGCCCATCCAATGAAGCTTAGCGTGCTCATCATTACATATAATCAGGAGGCGTATATCGCTCAGGCAATCGAGAGCGCGCTCGCGCAGGAAACGACGTTTGACTATGAGATTGTCATCGGCGAGGACTGCTCCACCGACCGTACCCACCAGATAGTCGCGGACTTCCAGAGGAGCTTCCCGGACAGGATCAGGGCGATGCTGAGGCCAGCCAACGTCGGGATGCACCACAACTTCGCTGAGACATTGGCTGCATGCCGGGGCCAGTACGTGGCCCTCCTTGAAGGCGATGATTACTGGACGGACCCAGGCAAGCTGCAAAGGCAGGTTGATTTCCTCGACTCTCATCCTGAGTGCGCTATTTGCTTTCACAACGTGAATGTTATCCATGAAGACGGCACAATGCGACCGTCGAACTACTGTCCGGACAACTTGAAGGAGATCTCCACTCTGGAGGACATACTGACCTACGACTTCATACCTACCTGCTCAACAGTCTTCCGGCGGAGTCTGTTCGGCGACCTACCAGGCTGGTACAGCAAGCTGCCCACAGGGGACTGGGCATTGCACATCCTGAACGCGGAGCATGGTAAGATCGGTTACCTCAATGAGGTAATGGCTGTATACCGCATTCATTCAGGAGGCGTCTGGTCTTCACAAGACCACATCAGAAACCTCAGAGTGAATACCCAGGTACAGGAGAAGTTGAATGTATATCTGGGCTACAAGTACGACCGAATAATACGCGCAGCGCTCTCGCAACGTTATTTTGAGTTGGCTGTGGCCTACAGAAAAGCAGGTGACCTGCCCAGAGCAAAGAAGTTTGGCCTCCGCAGCCTCAGACGCCGCACCCTTCACGGCGGGGCCAGTCTGATAGCTTTGTTCCGTTTTCTGACCCGATTGTCCGTACTAGCGATCAGAAGCTCAGCTACGCGATTGAAGAAGCTCACTCATTAGTTGAGACTCCGACCATGTTAGTGCCCGCATCCTGCGCCCCAACCATTTATAAGGAGCAGCCTGATTGAATCTGCAAGAGCTACTGGAAAACCCGCCTGAGGTACACATGCTTCCCGATGGGGAGCCGAACCCTGTTGGCCTGGCGGGCGAGGTCCTCAAGTTCTTATTTAGCACGCTTGTCGAGGAAGCGACCACCTTGGAAACCGGCGCCGGGTTGAGCACAATCGCATTTGCTATGCGCGGGTGTAACCACACTTGCATAGCGCCGTTCCAATATGAGGTGGACGGAATTAAGGCGTTCTGCCTGCAACATAGCATTTCGACCGAGAAAGTCAACTTCATTGTGGAGAGGTCGGAAAACGTATTGCCCGGCCTTACTTGCCCGCCGCTCGATCTCGCGCTCATAGATGGCTCTCATGGCTTTCCGGTGCAGTTCCTCGATTGGTTCTACATGGCGCCTCTGCTCAAGATAGGCGGTCTTCTTATCCTTGACGACACGCAACTCTGGACGGGCCATGTGTTGAAGCAGTTTCTCCAAACAGAACCTGAATGGAAGTTCGAGCGAGAGTTCTATGCCAAGACTGCCGTCTTCACCAGGCTGCAGGACGGCAGCAACCTGAAGGACTGGTATGACCAGCCCTACGTCGTGCGGCACAGCGCCAAAGGGATTGCGAGTGCCATCAGACGCGGAGGTAGGGAAGCACGCATCGCCCGCGCCAGAGCCGGCCTGCGGCTGCTGCTCAATGGTGATCTGGCTACTCTACGGCGTAAGCTCGGCAAGCGCAAATAGCCCTGATCCGAAAGTGATATGGTAAAGGTGGACAATGCTATGTCGAATGTCGGCAGGCACCTTGTGTCTGTGATTGTCGCCACGTTCAACCGTGTGGATACCTTGCCGCGCACCCTGGAGGCGCTACAGGCCATGCAGGGTGTGGACTTCGACCAGGAGTGGATCGTTGTTGACAACAACTCCAGTGATGAGACTGCTCAGTTCGTGGCCGAATATGCCGCAAGGGAGCCGCGCCTTCGATATCTCTTCGAGCCTCGACAGGGCAAGTCCTTCGCACTCAACACGGGAATAGTAGCAGCCCACGGCGATATCCTCGCCTTCACCGATGACGACGTGCTGCCCGCTCAGGACTGGTTGGTACGCATGGTAGAGGTCTATAACCAGCTTGGAGCGAGAGCGGCTGTTGTCGGGGGGCGAGTACTCGTTGAGCAGGAAGTGAGGGTGCCGAAGTGGCTGCATAGGGACCTCGTGACGTTTCTTGGTCTTATGGACAAGGGCAATGAGATGGTCGTGGTGGAGCCGCCCCAGGGCCTTATCGGCGCGAACATGTCCGCCCGTAAGGACGTGCTGGATCGAGTGCAGGGATTCAGGACCGACCTCGGCCCGCGAGGGAGAAGCCCCTCCGCAGCTTACGCCGAGGACTACGACCTTTGCTACAAAGTAGCGGCGCTCAAAGAGTGCGGAGACGTGCTCTACGCGCCACAACTGCTGGCTTACCATACTATGGTGCCGGACAAGATGACTAGGCGCTTCTTCCGGCAAAGGGCGCTGGGGGAAGGCAAGGCCCAGTCGAGGCTTTACCCACCGGCCAACTTGCGTGAGCTACTTCTGGGAACAGTACAGTCGCTTTATTACCTGCTTCGTCTACCACTCACGTGGCTCTTGTTCAGCCGGGTGCCAGACGAGCGCTTCCTGCGCGAGTTCAAGTTCTTCCGTGAGTGGTCAGCGCTCGCCGAGCGCTGGCGCATAGTCTTCAAGCGCATAATGAGGCGCAGAGCAGCCGCCTCGTCAGACCAGGGATGATAGTGTTGCCACCTTTCCCTGCACGCGTTACCTAGATGAGAGTTCTCGTAGTTTCTCCCTACCTCCCCTACCCGCCAAACCACGGCGGTAAGATTCGCGTATTCGAGCTTCTCCGCCGTGTTGCGCGACGACATGATGTCACGCTGGCAACGTTGCTGGAGGCTGAGGAAGAGCAGGCCCATGTTCGGGTGCTTGAAGAGCTTGGCCTACGTGTGCTGTCGGCTTATAAGCAGCCTGTACGCAACAGTATAGCAGCCAAAGCGCAGCGATTTTTCGATCCACGGCCTCGTAGCGTAAGCGAGTATGACTCGCAAGAATTACGGACGCTGATCGGTGCGTTCGTGCAGGAGTACCCACCCGATATTATTCAGTGCGAGCAAGTGGTAGTTGCTCACTATGCCTCACTGTACAGCGCAATACCTCGCCTGCTTGTTGAACAGAATATTGAATACCAGCTCTTACTGGAAATCGCTCGCGCTCGCCCACAAATGATATCTCGACTTGCGGGCCGACTCGACGCATGGAAGGCGCGCCGGTTTGAGCAGCACGCTTGGAAGAACTTTACGGGTTATGCTACTATGTCCGAGCACGACCGCGCAGTATTGTTGCGCCATGCGCCCGCTGCGCAGGTCTATGTCGTTCCCAATGGGGTTGATACAGACTATTTCAGGCCCACAAATGAGGCATGTGAACCAGAGACGCTAATCATAACAGGGAATTTCGGCTACTACCCGAACCTGGATGGCATTACCTGGTTCCTGAGTGACATATTGCCGGGGATCCGGGCAGAGCATCCGGGTGTTGAATTACGGATAGTGGGGCAGGGTAATGCTGCCCTTGAGCAACGTGTAGGTCGGCCTGATGGTGTTATCTTGACTGGGTGGGTGGAGGATGTGCGTCCCTACGTGGCGCGGAGTGTAGCGTTCGTGGCGCCACTGCGAATAGGTGGTGGGACGCGTCTCAAGATACTTGAGGCGATGGCGCAAGGCATTCCGGTGATCTCTACCGGCATCGGCTGCCAGGGCCTCGATGTCGTGGATGGGGAGCATCTGTTGGTGGCGGATACTCCAGAGCGCTTCACTTTGGCAACAAGCAGGTTATTGCGCGACTCGACGCTGCGGCAAAGACTCAAGTCCAATGCTCTCAGGCTCGTGGTGGAACGATACGATTGGGAGCGCATAGTCGAGAAATTGGAGACTGTCTATGCCGATCTGGTGGCTGCCCCGACGAGCACGCCAGGCTATATGGGAAACGACCAGTAGCATACCAGTAATGCTTGGAGGAGCTAAAGGATGGGGGAAGCGCGCAAAGAGTGGGCAAGCCATTGGCGTGATGTCGGCGTCACAGTGCAGGACCGGGATGTCTACTATTACATGGATACTGTGAAGCTGGCATATGCACGTCCGCTCCTCAGCGCCGGCAGCCGCTGCCTCGAAGTAGGCTCAGGGTCGGGGCGTCTATCAGTGCTTTTGGCGTTGGAGGGTCACCAACTCACCTGCCTCGACTATACTAAGGAGGCGTTACAGGCTGCGCGACGGAACTTTGCCGCTAGCAATGTACGAGGCCGCTTCGTGCAGGGCGATGCGCTCACGCTCCCGTTCGCTACAGGCTCTTTCGATGTTGTGTTCAGCACAGGACTGCTCGAGCACTTTGCCGACCCACTACAGATCGTAACTGAGATGGTGAGGGTCCTGCGGCCAGGTGGTGTTTTCTTCTCCGACATCGTGCCACGCAAGTTCTCGTCCTTACGCGCTTTCGACTTTATGCGGCCGGGGCCACCCGTCTTCGAGCGACGGTTTACGCGACAGCAGATCATGCAGATGCTTGCCAAAGCAGGTCTGAAGCGCGCCGGTACTTTCCCCGCAGGCCTGTTTCCTCCGCTATGGGTGCCTATCCTGATACGCAGCAAGCGTTATCGCCAGATGCATGGCCGTCTCGTCGGGGCGATACTGCCATTGTTGCGTCGGCTGGACAAGACCTGGATAGCAGAGACGTTTGGCTTCTACTGGTTCTGCTGGGCTTATAAGGAGCTATAAGCGAGAGCAGAATTGGTGGCCCTAATGGTGGCACTGAACAGGCCGATCAAGAGCCACGGGACGAATAGCTGCATACCCTCGGTCACCAGGTACGCCATGAATAGAGCAACCACCCCAACCAGGTGTGCCACGAGCATTATACGCAACGCACTGTCTGCGCTTCGTGCCAGAGCACGCACGGCATCGCGCAATAACACAACACTGAAGGCCAAGAACAGAAGCACGCCTATAAGCCCAGTATCGTGTAGAATCCTTAGGGGCAACATCCCCAGCCAGTCGGGACGCCATGACGTGTTGATATACTTCTGCCCGTAGCTGCCCGGCCCCCAGCCGATTAAGGGATGCAGGGTCCAGTCATGAGTCGCTCGCTGCACGGCTGTTATGCGTTGTGTGACAGTCTGGTCCTGTGCGCTCTCGGATAGGCTGGTTACGCGGTCTATGATGTCAGATGAAGAACCATCTGTTGAGCTGTCTGAAGTTTCTTTGGATGACGTGGGCGGATTTGTTCCAACCCACGCTGTAGCTACCAGTGCAGCAGGCTTGGCCCATATGAATAGTGACAGCAAGACTACAGAGGTAGCTGCCATTGCAAGCGTGCGCATTGCGATATTGGGCTTCAGCGTGAGTCTTCGGCGGAACATAAAGTATGCCACTATTGACAGTGATATAATAGCCACTAGAGCTAACCAGGCACCGCGTGCCAGGCTGACCTCGATTGCAACTGTGCATATGGTGATACCAATCACCCCAACCCTTCGAAAACGTATCCCACCGAACAACAGCAGCAAAAGCCACCACAGCAAACCGACCATGACGGTGCTGCCGAACAGATTGCCCTCGTATAGCGTTGCGAACACGGTCGGCTGCTTAGTAGTGGGATTTATCTGCATACCGAGGTCAAGTCCAAGTGGATAGACAAGATGTACGAGGACGCCAAACGCCGCGACCAGTGTGATACCTCCAAGCAGCAAGGCATGACCGAAAAACAGGTCTGCGCGCCGTCGTGTGAACTGTTGTATCAGAACATATCCTGCGAAGAGGATGGCTAATTGCAGAGTGAGCTTGAGACTGAGTGTCGGTATGGGAGCATTAATAGAGCCTAGTGCATTGGAGACAACCCATGCGGCTAGCAGCCCATCGGCCAATCCCCAAGCAGGGCGTTCTCGCCGCGTGAATTGCCAGGTGAACACGAGCAACCCGATTCCAATCGCGGCATGTTCCGGTTTCAGGTGAAGTCCGCCTACCGACACGACATAGCGGTTCAGTAGTGCCGCCACTACCAATAACGCCAGTGCGGCTTGCGTCCAACCTACGAACCGCGAGATAACTATGAGAAAGCCTACACAGGCAGCAGGCAGCAGCGTGGCTACAAGGCCGACCGATCCCTGGAGCGAGAAAGCTATAGCTCCGAGTGCGAAGGTCATAACCAAGAGGACCAGGATGGTGCGGTTTGGTATCATAATCATAGCAATTATACCCTAAACTTGGGGCGTAACCAGCCAAGTTGAGAACCGGACCTTGGAAGACTAGGAGAGACACATTGCGTATCGGAATTGACTTATCACCCTTGCGGCACAGCGCACATCGAGGGATTGGCGCCTATGCGCGCTCGCTATTGCCGGCGCTGGAGCGTGTGGCTTCTGAGCATGAATATGTGCTGTTTGTGCCGGGGGGCGTAAGTGAAGTACCGTACCTGCCTCGGCATATCCAGTGTCCAATACCCGCCTTACCATTTGGCCGGGCCTCCGCGCTTGTCTCGAATCAATTGCTATTGCCCCGGTTGTTGCAGCGTTACCGCATTGACATCCTGCACGTTTTGTATGTTCCGTTCAACCCGTCGCACTCGCTCGCACCACTATGGAAGCGCGTCCCACTCGTTGTGACGCTCCACGATCTTACACCTCTGAATGCGCCGGCAATATTACGCAAATGGCGCTACCGCATCTTCTATCGACTAGCGTTATGGCAGTGCAAAAGGGCCGATGCCCTGATCGTAGATAGCGAAACGTCGCGGCAAGACGCTTTACGTGCAGGTATAGCGCCTGCGGAGCGCATCATCGTGGCGCCACTAGCTGTACCTCAGGAGCCATCCCAGAGGCTACTGCACGAGGCAACTGATTTTCAGATTCCGCCTAAGCCTTATGTTTTGCACGTTGGAAGCGACGACTGGAACAAGAACCGTGAAGGGGTGTTACGCGCTTTTGCGCGGCTGGCTCGGACCACTAACCTGAGACTGGTGCTCGTTGGTGGCAGCAGCGCGCGGCTTAACAGCTTACCCAAGGAACTCCGACATCGAATTACACACTATTCATGGATAGAGCGCTCATCACTCTGCCGGTTGTACGCTGGTGCGTTGGTATTTGTGTTCCCTTCGCGGTTCGAAGGGTTCGGTCTGCCCATCCTGGAGGCTATGTCGATGGGTACACCTGTAGTCACATCGAACCGAGGAGCGATGAAGGAGGTTGCGGGTGAGGCTGCTCTGCTGGTGGACCCAGAACGCCCTGATGCAATTGCTGCCGCCATACGCCGGGTCGTGGCAAGCCGGACGTTGGCGGAGCAACTGAGTGCGCGCGGTGTCTTGAGAGCAGCAGAGTTCACGTGGGAGCGCACGGCACCGGCGACACTGGCAGCGTATATGTTTGCCGCTAAAGGGAGTACCCCCGCATGACAGCACCCGTCCGGAGCCGGCTTTCGATAGCATTCGACATGACCTTTCCCAACCGCAACGCAGGCGGGTCGGGCGTTTATGCTAGATCTCTGTTGTCGGAGCTACAACAGAGATCTGAGCTGCAGTTGTATGAAATTTCCGGACCAAACAGTGGCGGGCTACCAGGCACGCTACGGTGGCTGTTGTTTGGCTGCCATGAGGAAACATTGCGACGGGGAGCGGATTTGCTCCACTGCCCCGCGTTTGTAGCACCCTGGCGCTCGCCAATCCCTCTTGTCATCACTATGCACGATGCTGGCGCTATGCGCTTCCCAGGTGACTTCCCGCGCGAATGGCGACTATACAACAGGTACATCTTGCCTGGAATTGCACGCAAGGCGCGAGTAATCATAACAGGTACGGAAACGTCGCGCTCTGAGTTGGCCCGGTATTACGGGATTAGTACAAACCGTATCGCTGTCACCCACTACGGCATTGACAGTCGCTACCATCAGAAGCTGGACACCACCCAGGTTGCCAGTGAGCGAGACAGGTTGAGCGGTGGCGCTCCAATGCTTCTATTCATTGGCGCGCCCGTCTCACGCAAGAACCTCGACATCGTATTGCAGGCTATGTCGGGCGCGCCGCCGGAGAGCGTGCTATCTCAGGTAAAGTTGGTGATCTCGGGCGCTTCGGAGGAGCAATTCCCGCACTATCGTGATTGGATAGCGGAGCATCGCTTACAGAGGCGAGTAATATGGCTTGGCCGAGTCGCCTCCGATAGGATGCCTTTGCTCTATGCAGCATCGGATGCGGTGGTCTACCCATCTTTTTACGAGGGGTTCGGCCTACCACCTCTTGAGGCTATGGCAGTAGGTACGCCTGTGATAGCATCCACTGCCGCCTGTCTGCCGGAAGTGTTAGGCAATGCGGCGCTGTTGGTTGATCCGAATGATCACCGGGGTTTTGCTGAGGCAGTCATGGCGGCGCTAATGCGCCCTGAGTTGCGTGCCCGTATGGTCACCGAGGGTAAAACGCGTGCCGCTCAGTACACCTGGGAGCGTTGCGCGGAAGAGACGTGCAACGTCTACCGAACTGTCCTAGGTTTGGAGTGCTAGGATCAAGGGCTGTGGCGCGATAATCGCTTGGGTTTGGTAAATGATTGTGTTTCAAGCACGATTTGAGTCTGATGAAGTGCCCCGACCAAAAGCACGCAGATTATCCTCATTTCACAGCAAGCATGGGCTGGCAGCTATCGGATACTAAATGCTCTAACAGGTCGTGGAACATCGCGGCTGCGACAGGGTCAACGTGCAGATTTTCCTCCAGGGTAAAGGTAGTCATAATTACCCGGCCCTTGCCGTACCGGAACTGCACGGTATGAACCGCCGGATGGCGTATCCAACCTGCTATCATGCCCGCCAGGATATCGCCCTGTATAGCCTTGTCTTCTACAGGGAGGCCCAGAATTGTTAGCGTCGGCATCACATGCATGAACGGAAGGCCGAGCGGGTTAGAGACTTTGAGGCGTGTATGCACTGCTGTTCGCAGCCAGCTGAATGCTGTAATCCAGCCGCCGCCGTAAGCCACACCACGCGCCTGGGTCC
>JBDSDS010000122.1:0-5311 GCA_039920445.1 Chloroflexia bacterium | reverse complement strand
GTATTAGGCCTTTCACGAACCCTCCTGATTACGTCACAGTTCTGTCATAACAGCTATGCCACAGTTGTGGCACAGTTCCGTGGGAAGGATAGCACAGTAGGGAAAATGCGTCAAAGTTGGTGGTTGGATAGAAATATAGGAATATAGTAGGAAAAGGGGAGGATTTATGGCTACCACCCTTATCCTCGCTGGCTCGGTTGACGGTGTGCTGCGTGACAGATACAATGCTTCTGGGGGCTTCTTTGTTTGGGAGGACCTGTTATGTCCGAGGCGCGCCCGTTAACCATATTGTGCCTGGCCAGCTATGAGAAGGGGGCCGACTTCCTGCGCGAGTGTAAGCGACAGGGTTGCTATGTGATTCTCATCACGGTGGAGAAGCTTGCTGATGCCGATTGGCCGCGTGAGAGCATAGACGAACTTATCTCCCTTCATGACTTGTCTGATCGTCGCGCAGTGATATATACCGTGAGTTACCTGGCTCGCACACGCATGATCGACCGTGTAGTAGCACTCGAAGACTACGACGTGGAGATAGCGGCCACACTGCGAGAGCATTTACGCTGCCCCGGCATGGGCGACACTACATCCCGCTACTTCAGGGACAAACTTGCCATGCGTTCAAAGGCAGAGGAAGCGGGTATCTCTGTGCCTGCTTTTTGCCCTATCCTCAACTATGACCAACTGCGGGATTACATGGGCCGAGTGCCCTCACCCTGGCTGCTCAAACCGAGGTCGGAGGCAGGTGCTGTCGGTATAAAGAAAGTACAAGAGGCGGAGGAGCTATGGCCTTTCCTTGATGAGTTAGGCGACCGGCAGTCGTACTTCCTGCTTGAGCAATATATAGATGGCGATGTGTACCATGTCGACTCGGTAGTATTCGAGAGGGAAGTGGTCTTTGCCGAGGCGCATAAGTACGGTTCCCCGCCGATGGAGGTCGTTCATGAGGGCGGCCTTTTTGTGAGCCGCACCTTGCCGCGGGAAAGTAAAGATGTTGGGACGCTGTTGGCGCTCAACCGGCAGGTGCTGGGGGAACTTGGTTTCGTGCGCGGGGTGGCGCATACCGAGTTCATCAAAGCGCGGGAAGATGGACGTTTTTACTTCCTGGAGACTTCGGCCCGCGTGGGTGGGGCCTATCTGGTTGATCTGGTTCAGGCGGCGACCGGGGTGAATCTGTGGGTGGAATGGGCAAAGATCGAGATCGCGGGCAGTGAAGGTCATTATGAACCGCCCCTGTCGAGACAAGACTACGCCGGAATCATTATTTCGCTGGCCCGCCAGGAACACCCTGATACAAGCGAGTATAACGATCCAGAGATTATCTGGAGGCTAGACCATAGGCATCATGTGGGGTTGATTGTGGTTAGCAGTGACCCGTCACGTGTGGAACTGTTACTTGATTCCTACACACCGCGCTTCTATGACGACTTCTATGCTACCCAGCCTGCCCCTGATAAGCCTGTTAGTTGATGGATATTGGGGCACTACCTGGGTCAGGGCGATTGCATCTAAATTGGGGGTGAAAAATAGAGGGCTGAAGATGCAGAGGTGGGAGAATGGTGGCAACCAGCACAACTAGGAGGAGCCACCATGAGCACAAAGCGTTTAGGTCTTTCGGAATCAAGCCTAAGCTCGGACAGGCTAAGGATTTCGTCCACGACGCTGACAAGCGGCTGTGTTGCATCTAGTACGATGCCACTGCTGGGTATGTCTTCTTTTGTGGCGTGTAAACTTAGGATGAGTTCCCGCTCGCTCTTGCGCTTGCCCCAGTCATCATCAGGACGGTTGACGAGCCGTTCATTGAGTGTCTCTGCATCAACGTCTAAGATGAAGATTTCATCAAAAAGGTCTATGAACTGCTTGAAATTTCTAGAACCGCCACAGAAGAAAGTGGCTTCGTCATCCTGATTTGCTGCCAACCTCCTTACTTTTTCTACATCCCAAAGATTGTGTTCGTGGCGGATTTGGGGGGATGAAAATGTCGTTGGGCGTCCTTGGTAGCGCAGTTCTCTATCACCATGTATGGCTACGTAACCGCGTCGGCGCAGCTCTTGGCATACCGAGGTTTTGCCGGTGCCGGAGACTCCCTCAATAAGATAATTTCTCTTACCCATTGTCCTTACCTCTTTGGGGTGTTTGTTGGAGGATTTGACATATTTATACCTCTTCTAATAGTCTACTTGCAAATTTTCCATAGCGTGTTCACGGTCTTGGAGAGCACTAAAAGTCGGGGGTATTTGGATACGAAGCTCCGCCCCTGTAGTTATTTGGCCGCGAGCGACAGCACCTCATGGGTACCTTCAGAGAACGTGTGGACTTTTAATAACAAGTCTTCCTGCTCAAAGGAGAAAAGACAACCAAAGTCGTAGTAAAAGTGAAGCGCCTCAAGGCTGGCTGGAACGAACACTATCTGCTGAAGGTGCTTCTTGGTCCCCAGCCAATTTAGATGCAATCGCCCTGCTACCTGGGTGTAATCTGTTTGCATCTGGGCGTTGTGAGTGGTATAATCCGTAAGTTATGCGGAATATTGGCCTATTTGATAGGAGACAAAGGTGAGACTCGAGGACGCTCTTAATATTATTCAGCTTATACTGGCTGTTGTGCTTGTTTTGGTAGTGCTGCTTCAGACTAAAGGCTCAACGATGGGCGGCCTTTTCGGCGGCGGCGGTGACTCCTCGTCGGTGTACAGGACGCGGCGCGGCTTTGAGAAGAGGCTATTTCAGTTTACTATCGTCCTGTCTGTCTTATTCTTCGTGATAGCCCTCGTCAACAGTATCCTGAGCAAGCCGGTCTAGGTAGAACTTTGTAGTCGGGGGTCCCTGCGGCCCTTTGTGCAGTTTCCGACTTCTTCTATTTTCCCCATGTCTACTTCATTCAAGCCCCAGGCTCTTATAGCTCTGGCGGGGATGGCGCTGCTGTTGGTTGTGCTGGCTGCGACCTCGGAGGCGGACGGTGTAGGTTCGGCGGCCCGCAAAGGCGATACCTATGTTGAGGCTATAACAGGACCGCCCAGGTTCGTGAACCCTCTCCTCGCTTTGTCCGATACCGACCGCGATCTGACACATCTCGTCTTCAGTGGCCTCACCAGAATCGACCCCAAAGGCAATCTGGTGCCCGACCTCGCATCCGGTTGGGAAGTGAGCCAGGACAGCCGAGTTTACACGTTCACCCTCAAGCCTGATGCACAGTGGCATGACGGCGCGCCCCTGACCGCAGACGATATGCTTTTTACCTTTGGCCTGCTCCGCGTGACCGACTTCCCAGGCGACCCTGCCCTTGCCATACCCTGGAGTGCCGTACAACCTAAAGCTCCTACCCAGCAGATCGTTACTTTTGAGCTTCCCACCCCAAATGCATCGTTCATACAGTTCACCACGCTTGGCATACTGCCCAGGCACCTTTGGGGCAGCGTCAAGCCCGACGAGATGCGTAGGTCGGAACTTAACCTATCGCCGGTCGGCTCGGGGCCGTGGCGGTATGTCCGCTCCAGGGAAGCGCAAGCGCCTGAAGACTCCGCCGTCACCCTACCCGACAAGCCTGCGCCCGCGTTGATGCCCCCTGGCGAGGGTGTGCTGCTCCAACCATTCCCGGTCGGGAGTCATACCAGCCCTATATCGCGGCTCTGGTTCAGGCTTTATCCTTCCTTTGGCGCGGCGCTTACCGGGTTCAGGTTGGGCGAGGTGCATGGCCTGGGCCATATTCCCAATGACCGCCTGGAAGAGGTGCGAGATACGCCCGGCGTGAGCCTCCTACAGAGCGTGCCCGCCCGTTATTCGATGCTGCTGATGAATACGCGCTCTCCTTTGTTCGATAGGGTTGAAACGCGGCAGGCATTCGCGCTCGCCATAGACCGCCAGGCAATTGCGACGCAGGCATTAGATGGCCGAGCGCGACCGGCTGTTAGTCCTTTGCTGCTGGGATCATGGGCTTTCGATAGTAACGCTTCCCTTTCATCCCACAGTTATAATCCGACCGAGGCGCGGAGGCTACTTGATACGGCCGGGTGGAAATCAGGCGCGGATGGTGTGCGTGTGAGGGAGGGTGTCACGCTGACAGTAGTGCTGTCAGCCAATGCCGATGTGCCTGCTAACGTTGAGGTAGCCCTGCAACTGGAAGGGTATTTACGCGCGATTGGCGTGGACGTAAAGCCCGCATATGTGAGCCGGGAGGCGCTGTTGCGCGACTACTTAGGCCCACGAGCTTTTCATGTGGCGCTGGCAACCTGGGAAGCGCAGGGCGCCGACCCTGACGTTTACCGCTACTGGCATTCATCACAGATCAGCATCGAGGGTGGGCTTAATTTCTCCGGGTGGGCCAATCCACAGGCCGACGCCGCGCTGGAAGCAACTCGCCTCAGCAGCGATAAGGCCGAGCGCAAGCGACACTACCTGGAGTTCCAGAAGGCCTTCTTGCAGGACGTGCCCGCAGTAATCCTTACCAGCCCCCTTTATACCTACGCGATCAGACAGCCCGCCACAGGTGTGAGCCTACCCCCAGTCGAGATATTAGACCCTTCACAACGCTTCGATACGCTGTTCGGTTGGTCACTGCAGGCGCGCGGCTGGCCGTGAGATGTCATTGGGGTCGGTGGTCGGTGCTTTATTTTCCTTCGTCGGATTAGGTGAGATAAGCATATATTACGCAGAAAATAACGCACGCGAAAGCGAAACCGATATAGACAAGCGTCGACAGGCAGCCGGAGTCGGTGGCCGCCCATTTTTCCATGCTGATGTGCATGTGCCTGTAGTCGAGCAGGTCAGGCTGCGGCGGTGGGCCTTCATACTCAAAGTCCGAGGGGGGTTGCTTCTGCTTTTCGGGTAGTCTGGTCATGAGAGAATTACGAATTACGAATTATGAATTATGAATTACGGGTTCACCGCAGAGACGCAGAAACGCAGAAACGCAGAGACGCAGAGGTTTTTATTGTTTACGAATTACGAATTATGAATTGATTGGCTTACGTCTAATTCGTGATTCATAATTCATAATTCGTAATTTCACCAATAGATGCTCTATATTATATACAAGGCGGGCGGCATAATAGTTGCACGGTTGAAGGCTGGGCAGGGAGTATAGGGAGAAAAAGCATGGAAAAGCCACCAGTGGTGCTATTTTTGGCAAACCTATGAGGGCCATGTCATAGTGTGGGAGAGTTTCTCTCACGAATGGGCGTGTCTTATGAGGAGCGCAATATCTCCATGGACCGGGAGGCACGCCGGACGTTCCAGGAGAAGGGCTACGATCTGCTGCCGGTAATCGAGATCGGTGAAATGGTGATTACAGATTACACGGGCGAGCCTCAGTTAATAGAGGC
>JBDSDS010000121.1:0-5518 GCA_039920445.1 Chloroflexia bacterium | reverse complement strand
ACGAGCACCTCGTCCACATCCACAAGCCCAATGCGGCGATTGCGTTCCAGGAGAGCCGAAGATTCGTCTGGCGGTGTGTCCAGTAATGCTGGCAAATCGTCTACGAGGGCAAGCATGTTTCGCTGATCGAGCAGCCACGACACGAAAGCCCGCGACTCTGGTTCGAGGTTGCCCCAGACAGCGCGCACGGCGGACCTGTCTACCATCGTATGGTAGGCGGCGATAGCGAGGTCGTTCTGGGTCGGGTTGGGGTCTCTGGTGAGAGTGCCCCATGTATTGGCGATTGCCTTTAACTCGTCGAACGGCCTGCTCATGAGCCGTCCAAGCAGGTTTTTCAACCTCTCCTCCGGAGTGCTACATTTTAAGCGTTACCCAGCACTATACTCAATGCCCCCTGCCTTGTCAAATCAATTTGAGCGTCTGTAATTGTCAGGATGAGAGGATTTTTCCGCAGAGATTACAGAGATTTTTTATCCAGTATTAAGCCTGAATACTTGCCATGCTTGCGAAAGTTAAAGTAAACTGGGTCGTGCGGTGGGCGCGAAGCCCTGCATGACGTGTAATCTGTACCAGCGAGGAGCCTACAATGCCGGTCTTTCCCGTCCTGACGTTTCTGCCCATGTCCGCGACAATACTGGCAGGAGCCTTTGCAATTGTCCTCTTGAACAGGTACGCCTCAAACCGACGTCGTCCACACGAGCTTATGTGGGGAATTGCGTTTGTGCTTTTTGCTGTTGGCGCTGCATGTCAGGTTTACGCAGATGTCAATGGTACCTGGTCGCCCATGACCGCACGGGTATACTATCTGACAGGGGCAATACTGAATGTGGCTTTCCTCGGTCTCGGCACCATGTATCTCAGCTTTTCCAGGCGGGTCGCCAATGTCGGGCTGCTTGTAGTGCTTCTTCTTGTGGCGATGAGTGTTTTTGTCTTGTTTACCGTGCCGGTCGACCAAGATGCGCTCAAGCAGGAAGCCGGGTGGAAGGCCGTGACTACAATGTCAACTACCCCACGGCTTCTCGCAATTATCTCCAACTCGTTGGGGACATTGTTGGTCGTAGGTGGGGCGGTCTGGTCAGGGCTGGTCTTCTGGCGCAAACGGGTCATGAAGAGCCGCATGATAGGTGTGTTTCTGCTGGCAGGGGGAACACTCTTTATAGCCCTGGGAGGCACCATCACCGGAGCTACGGGGTTGCGTAACCACGACTACCTGTATGTGACGATGGCAATCGGCATTCTCATAATGTTTGCAGGCTACCTCCAGACTATACGCCCTGAGCCTGTTGCCCAGCCACGATTGAGGGAAGCAGAACGCACTCAAGTAGCGGGCTAAACTTAGCCTCAGTTAGATAAGGTTCAAGGCTCAAGGTTCAAAGTTTTCTGATCCAACCTTGAACCTTGAACCTTTTTTTCGCGTGTGCGCTCCTGTGGCCTTTCGAAAGCGGAGGAGCAGGCCATTCCAGGTGGTAACGCAGCCCGCCTGTTACGCCTGTAGGAGCGCGTTCCAAATTCGGGCAATGAATAAGGCTCCGCGCCCATACGGAGCCTTTTTTCCTGGATTTATCAGGATTGACGGTCGGGCTATTTATCCAGTTTGAACTGTAGTTTGCTGTCCGACAGAAGGGGAGTGTACTCGAAAACGAGGCCCTTCGCGGCCTTTGGCACTTCAAAGCCACTTTCGCCTTCTAACTTGCCCTTCGCTGCTATATCTCCGTCGGGAGTTGTCTTGACGTCAGCGAAGAGGTCAACATTGTACTCTGTTCCGGCAGCGTCCCTGACAGCGAATTGCAATAGGCTGCTAACTACCTTTTCTTCGGCGGTTGTATTCTCAAAGGTGAGCTTGACGATTACATATTCCTTACCTTCGTCTGCGCTGCCCAACGCACCCTGTTCGGTGCGCCTGACGCTGTGGAGGGTCACTTTCAGCCCGTCAATTTCACCTGTCTGACCGACGTTCAGGACCCCGGCGCTTGTGGCAGGGTCTGTACTACCCATGCCAACGTTACTGCCAGCGGTGGGTGCGGTCATGGACGAAGTTGTCGCGGTCGGCTCGGAAGGACTCGATACTGCAGGAGCATCAGGAACGGAAATGGATGGATCGTTGTGCTTTGAGACGTTCATAGTGATCTCAAAATCAGATGCAGGAAGGGCTGTAGGCGTGGGTCCTCCCGGCGTGGGTGTGCCGCCAAACGCGGACGTCATTGCATCAGCCATCATCTTGATGAGGAACGCGAAGTCGAGCTTGACCGTCAACTTGTGCATGTATTTTGTCTGGGTGTCGACCCAGATTTGTCCGCCGCCGAGTGAAGGGAGATCGCCGCCGGTCTGCTTCGCCATCTCGCCTGAGGTATCGCCCATCATCTTGGCCGCGTCGAGGTTGAAGGAGAAGCGTCGCACCTTCTTGCCGTTCATCGTTTCTTCGCCCTGATCGCGCCAGTCCGTGCTGGCCTCTAGAAGGCTGTTAAGCCCATCGACCGGGTTGGCCTCAGAAGCAAAGGTGGTTGGGTCCACGATCTTCATCGGGTCGGTGCTTTCGGTAGTCTCTTCGCGGCTAACCCATTTGCCGCTCGCGTCCTTTACAAACACGTCACTGCCTGAGATGAGTTGCTCGACGGTCTGACCGGCGAGAGTTCCCTTTACGTAACCCTTGTCCGGGGCAACAAAGTCACCTTGCACGTCAGCGGTCTGCTCATTATCAGTAGCATCGACGTTCATGGTGTAGTGGTAGCTCTTCAGGTCCGCAGTTGTTTTAACTGCCTCTTCAAGCATTTTGACATCAACATAGGAAGCTGCCTTGCCGCCGGTCGTTTGCCCTCCACTACTGGTAACCGTAGTCGGTTCTGTTGTTGCTGTAGGTGGGGCTGAGGTAGCAGTTGGTGGCAAAGGAGAAGGCGTAGGTGGCGCCTCACCTCCACACGCGGTCAAGCCCACGAGTGTAAAAATAAGAACAAGCAAACCGAGACCCATTGACTTTATCTGTTTCACGACATTCCTCCTTGTTAACAAGTCTGTGACAACCTCGATACAAAGATGCACCAGGTTCGCAACATTATAGCGCACTGACTTGATGCCTGTAAAGGCGGGTGCGCCTGTGCGGTGCTTGTGCTTACCGTGCGTGTCCTATACCGGCTGCACGGTAATTCGCACCCTTCTTATCTATTGACTGGGGGGCTTACGGAAGCAGTCGGGCTGGCCCCAGCAGGTGGCACAACAGGCACTTGTGCTGTTGGGATAGGCTCAGGCACGGGCGTCCCTTCTGTGATTCCGGGCAGTGGTATGTCGGTGGGCAGGCCACTCGTACAGGGTTCATTCTCTGTAACGATGAACGACAACTTCACGACCGCATCATAATTCTTCCGTGTCTCGCAAATCCAGCGGATGAATCCTTCCGTGCGCTCGGTGTTGCTCCCTGTCTTCGGCATGTGCTGTTCCGCCATCACCGTATAGACGAAGTTCTCAACTACGCGCTTATTGTATTGCGCTTCGCTGATCCCTATGCGTCGGAGGAAGCTCTCGAATGATTCGTTTGCCCCTACCTCCGCAGCCTTAGTCTCCGCTATAAACTCAGCCTGCTGCTCAGGTCCGGGATAGCGATTCTCCTTTGATGCCTGCTGTTGAATGACCTCCATGTTGATCAACTTGTCGAGCGCGTCATATCGCAGCACATCGAGAGCGCGGGTGCCGGTGATGCCCTGGAAGTTCTCAAAGAAAGCGGAAAACAGCGGATCGGCGAGAGCGGTCAGCTTGTCCCGCTCGACGCGTTCGTTGAATTCGCGCTCATATATCGGCACGCCGTTGACGGTTGCCAGCGCATTCCCGCTGAGCGGTTCGGGCACAGCTTCAGGTTTGGTTGTCAGTAAGTAGATGAGTGAGGCGACAAGCCCCAGGGCCAGGACCGCAACGACGATGTAGGGCAGGCGTGATGTAGTTGGTGTAGAGTATGCGCTTCCGGTCCGCGATCCCGCACGACGACGCACAGTAAGGTTATCTGCGCCTGTCTTACCCATTGCTGTCTTTGTAATCACGGGTGCCGCACCAGCCCGGCCACTTGTGTCAACGGAACTTCGCAAACCAGGACGTGCAGCTGCCTGAGCATTACTGCCAAGTACCTCGCGGCGCTTAGGATCAAGCAGGAGATCATGCGCTTCGTTAAGCCTATCTAGCATAGATATAGCTGCCGTATCACCGCTTTGCGCGCGTGCCTCATAACGATCGAAAAGGCGGTCATATGCCGCTTCTACCTCTGCTTCGGAGGCATCATGGCCTATACTGAGCAACTTATAGGGGTCTGTCGTCTGCACGTGTCGCTCCTACCTCTAGCTCTTCGCTGCTTCATCCAGAGAAAGCACCGCCATGAATGCTTCTTGCGGAATCTCGACGCTACCTACCATTTTCATCCGCGCCTTGCCCTCTTTCTGCTTTTCCAACAGCTTGCGCTTGCGCGTAATGTCTCCACCGTAGCACTTGGCAATAACGTTTTTCCTGATTGCGGAGATCGTTTCGCGCGACACTACTTTAGAGCCGATAGCAGCCTGGATCGCAACTTCAAACAATTGCCTCGGTATCAGCTTTCTGAGGCGGTCGGTGAGTTGGCGACCCTGGTATGGGGCTTTGGCGCGGTGCGTGATTATGCTCAGCGCATCAACAGGCTGGCCGTTGACGAGAATGTCGAGCTTTACCAGGTCGGCTTCCTGGTATTCCGAGAACTGATAATCGAGTGACGCATAGCCCTGAGTGCGCGATTTTAGCTGGTCGTAGAAATCGACAATAAGCTCACCGAGTGGGATCACATAGCCGAGCACAACGCGATTCTCATCCAGGTAGTCCATCTTCTTGTAGCTACCTCGCCGCGCCGTAACCATCTCCATTATCGGGCCGATAAAGCGCGAGGGAGTGACTACGCTGATCTCCATCCACGGCTCTTCGATGCTTTTGTAGGTGCCCGGAGGCGGCATATCTGCAGGATTATCGATCACCAATATAGTACCGTCGTTGCGGACTACCTGGTATTCAACGTTCGGCGCAGTCACGAGCAGAGTAAGGTCGTACTCTCGCTCCAGGCGCTCTCGGATGATCTCCATGTGGAGCAGACCGAGGAACCCACATCGAAAGCCAAATCCAAGTGCGACGCTCGTTTCCGGCTCATACACCAGGGAGGCATCGTTCAGGTGCAAACGCTCAAGCGCCTGGCGCAGGTCTTCGTAGGCCTCGCTGTCGACCGGGAAGAGGCCCGCGTATACCATAGGCTTCACCGTTTTGTAGCCTGGAAGGGCCTCACTTGTCGGCTTGCGCGAGTGCGTGATTGTATCTCCTACCTGGCAGTCGCGCACAACCTTCAGGCCAGTGGCGATGTAGCCTACTTCGCCGGTAGTCAGTTTTTTCGTCGCGGTCATCGCAGGCGCAAAGGCGCCAAGCTCAAGAGCCTCCGTGGTTATATCAGTTGACATAACGAGTAGAGAATCTCCGCTGTTGACTTCGCCATCCACGATACGCACATAAGCGATCACACCCTTGTATG
>JBDSDS010000120.1:0-10019 GCA_039920445.1 Chloroflexia bacterium | reverse complement strand
CCTGTTTGGGCGCGTACCCGTCAATGTTTAGCGCGTAGACCCGGACAAGGGCGGACACGTGGGTCCGCCCCTACAACTTTGCTGCTCGCGGGGCGACGCGAATAACTCGCTCGTTCTTGAAGGTGACGAAGCCGGGGGGAGAGTTGGGCACTTTGCGGACGTAGCGCTTCTCGGTACAGAGCACATCCACCTGTGATTCGTTGCGCGCCTTGCTGTAGGCGGCTGCTATGCTGGCGGCTTCCTCGATGTCAGCGTTTGATACGCCTCCCTCTGTTCGCAGGATAACGTGCGCGCCGGGCACACCACGAGCGTGCAGCCATAGGTCGTCTGGTGAGGCTATACGGAAGGTGGCAATGTCATTCTGGCTGGCGGTCCGTCCTACCAGCATATGCGCGCCGTATCTCGTTCGCAAGCGTAGAGGCTGTGGCACTTTGGGCTGCTTACTCGTGGCCTTCTTCTTCCCGGTTTTGCCTTTGCTAGAATTGGGGGGAGGCGGTGCCGGTGTGCCGGAGGAGCGGAAATCGGCTTGCACAGCGCGAATCTCATCGTAGCCGTTCGCCAGGTCGAGGCTGGTGAGCAATTCGTCAAAGTAGTCGGCCTGCATTTGCGCTGCGTCTATCTTTTCGGGCAGGCCGGCACGGGCAGACTTCGCCTTACGGTACTCCTTGAAGATTGCCTGTGCGTTCTCGGAAGGAGAAAGGCCGGGGTCTAGCTCGATAGTGAGCGCCTCATCGGGTACGACTAAGCTGGTTTGGCCTGGCTCGACGGTGTGGGCGTACGCCAGCAGGAACTCTCCCTTGCGCCTCAACTCCTCCAATGCCTCGGCTTGTTGTAGCTCCTCACGCAAGGACCTCAACTTACGCTCTGCCTGCTTGCGTGCCTCCTCAAGCTCTGCGCGCACCTGACCTTTGAGTGCGCCGTGCCCGCCCATGCTTTGTAAGGCCTGATAGTATTCCTCTGCCGCTTCCGAAATGTGTGGATACTTCTGAAGTGCGATACTCTCATGCTTAAGGTGAGTAAGGGGGTAGGCCGCAAAATCGGAGGGATGCCTTTCACCATCGACTTCTTTCCATGCAACAACAGGCTCCCACGTTCGGGCTTGTTCTCTGTTGAACATCGCTTGCAGTTTCACCAGTAACTCACTTAGCAGGTCAGGTCGCCGAGCGACGGCCTCCGCCTTTGCTAGTGTATCTCCGAGCGCTGTGAATGTCACTTCACGCGCCAGGGCCGGGCTTACCCCTGAGAAACCGCTCACCAACCCTTTCCAGACGGGCGCGGCATTATCATTTTCCATAATCTTTGCCAGTTCGAGGGACAGAGCGTTCGGTGTGACACGTGTCGGGTCGCGTTTGTCCTGGGGCGGTGGGGCGACGTAATGGTGGTGGGGCAGCGTTGTGCGATAGCGGTTGATGCTTGGCGGCACCCGCTTGATACTGTCTATTACCGTGCCGTCACTGGCAACCAGCACGATGTTGCTGAGGCGACCCATTACCTCGATGTATATCTCGACTGTGTTGATTGGAGCTTCGGGTTTATCGTCCGGGGCATCAGGAGTGTGCCTTAAGTCCTCTTCAAGATGGTACTCTTGGTGCTTGTCAGGCCAGAATCTTTTGGCTATACTAAGCACAAGAACGCGCTCGAAGTGGGGTTGGCTGATATCAGTTATGGCGCCGCCCCTTACATACTTTCTTAACAACAGAAGAAGAGGGGGGTGTTGTTCCGGGTCTCGGCTGGGGGCAGAATGGGTCAGGTGTACACGCGCATTTTGCGGGTGCGACGACGCGATGAGGTGAGTGCGGCCTGTACCGCCGCGATATACCTCGAAGCTCACGGTGAGAGGGCCGGGCATGATGACGTTTTGGACGCGGGCGCCGGCTATTTTGTCTTCAAGTTCCTGCCGCACGGCGGCTATTGTGAGGGCATCAAACGGCATAGGTCGATTCGAGGAAGGGTAATCGGAGCAGTATAACACAGGACCGGGAGTAGAGGAGAGGCAGTAGATTTTGGATCTCAAACCTGGGATTTTGGTGTGACGTTCTCCACTGGGGAACAAAACGGCAACGGGAGCCATGAAGAGATAGACGGGATGCCTGTTGGGGGCGAGGGCCAGAACGTTTCGCATGGAGAGGGTTTCCTCAAAGTGCTTGCCGACCTGGTAGCCGCCGAAGGCAGGGTCCCTGAAATCGAAGAGTACATCGAACGCCCGAAGCCAGCGTTGCTGGTAGTGTTGACCGGACCATCGGGTGTCGGTAAGGACGTGACGCTACAACGAATGCGTACCCTGGAGGTGCCGTTCCACTATGTTGTAACTGTCACCACGAGGGCGATTAGGCCCGGTGAGAAACATGGAAAGCATTACTTCTTCGTGACGCGTGAAGAATACGAGGAGATGCTGAAGAAGGATGAACTGCTGGAGCATGCGGAAGTTTACGGGAATTATTACGGCATACCATGCAGCCAGGTAATCGAGCCGTTGAAGCGCGGAATAGACGTTATTATGAAGCCGGACGTCCAGGGGGCGGCCACTATACGGAAACTGGAACCAGAGGCGGTGTTTATATTTCTCGCGCCGCCAAGCATGGACGAGTTAGCGATACGGTTGTATCACCGTAAAACAGAGGACCGGCAGGAGTTAGCGAGGCGTCTCGCCGTTGCCAGGCAGGAGATGGAGGCGTTGAAAGACTTTGATTACGTCGTGGTCAACCATCATAAAAGGCTTGACGAGACGGTAGAGGCAATTCAGGCGATTATCAAGGCGGAGAAATGCAAAGTGCACAGGCGTCATATCAGGTTGTTAGACGAAAACTAGGCGCTGTGCCGCAGTTATTCGAGTTGGTTCAAGGCCGGTTCGATGCAAATTGGAGGTTACGGTAATGCTTACCGACACAAAGGAAGGCGAAGTCGAAGGTCTGCTACGTGAAGGGCAGGAAGCGGCAAGGCGCGGGGATGTAATAACCGCCCGGTCGTTCCTCAGCCAGGTCGTGGAGCGTGACTCCAGCAACGAGGTTGCATGGATGTGGCTCAGCGGCGTAGTTGAAGACGTTGCGGAACAGCAGATTTGTCTTGAGAATGTTCTCGTTATCAACCCTGAGAACAGCAAGGCCAGAAAAGGTCTCGATTATCTGCAGTCACAGGCGAGCGCAACCCAAGCCGATACGACGTCCGCTGCTCCCGCGTATGCAGCCGAGTACGAAGCCTCTCCTGCGGAATATACAACTCCTTCCCAGGACGATATGCCACACCAGGAGCACACAGCTACAGCCGAGCCTGCTGGTGGCGACTCGATGTGGGAAGATTCCAATTCCGAAGAGGGTTTCGATATCAGCGGGCTTGAACTACAGACTTCTCCAACACTCGAAGGCTCGCTGCCGTGGCTACAGGTCCTGGAGCAGCAGAATAACGGCACAGGTCACGCTGCTAATGGCTCGACGTACGAGCCTGCCGTGGCCGCCCTGCCCTTAGACGCCGCAGCCATGTTCGGCGCTACAGTTGATGAGCCGCCTGCTTCATCTCCGATGAATGATATATCATTTGCGGGTGTTGTCGGTGATAAGCTTTCTACTGAAGATGTACCGTCCGATGTGAAGCCGTTCACAGCCGAGCAGAATGAGCTTCCCATGTTCGATTTCTCCTCGTTTACCGACACTGCCGCACCGGCTCAAACAAATTCTCAATCAGGAGGCGATTCGTCCGTTGATTTTGGCAACCCACACTTTAACTTTGAAGAGCATGTTGCAGCCCAGACAGGCGCGGACGCGACCTCGAATAGTGGTTTTATGCCGTTGCCCGCAGGTGGGTTCAACGAGATGATGAACGGTCCGATGGGGCCAATGTCTGAGGTGAACTTGCCTGCCCCATCCGAGCTGCCCGGCTACAAAGGCGAGGCGGGCGACCCCTGGTACTTGGAGTCTTCTGAACAGCCTGCGCCGATTAAGGTAAATGAGCCTGCTGGAGTCCCACTTTATTCGAGCAGCCTCACGCCGGAGCACATGCCAAGAGACCCCTCGGCTGCAAAGAACAGCATGGTAACCATGATCAAGTGCCCTAACTGCCGCGAAGACGTGGCAGATACCTCGCTTGCGTGTCCGAATTGTCGCTTTAATTTCTTCATTAATTGCCCAAGTTGCCACGAGCTTGTCGATGCCAGTGAGGCCGCGCAGGGGAAGGCCGAACAGTGCCCCCATTGCAGCGCCTCAATAAACTTGCTACAGCTGGGTCAGAGCGGCGTTGATGGGGCTGCACAGTACCAGAGTACCAAGCTAGCCAACGTGGCATCGAGCTCGTTGCTGGCGACATCATTAGATACCGATCTAAGACCACGCACACGTGTTGGTTTTGGCTGGGTAGTCGATATCGTCTGGCTGGTAACCATTATCGCTATCGTATGGGCGTTGACGCAGCTACCGACATGGCTGCACTTGACTGGGCAGTACTAATCCTTTAGTATTAAACGGCTGTTCCCTGATAACAGTTGAATAAAGCACAAAGTAAGACGTAAAACGTAGCGCGCATAGTAGTCGGGCTTTACGTTTTACGTTTTACGTTTTACGCCCAAAGGGGTCTAGCCGTGCCCGATGAGAGCGACTCCGCCAACTCTTCTTCCCAGTCCGGCAAAGTGATCAGCCTGCGGGGCCATCAGGCCGCCGAGCAAGTTGTTGACGACCTGTTGTCTGTAGGTCGGTCTGATCCCAGGTTCATTTCTCTGACGGCAAAAGCGTTCAGCCTCGGTGCGCCACTTTTGAGTGCGGTAGCGCGCCGCCTGGATACCGACCGGCCCAAGGAGCTTCTTTTATTGTCGGAGGTGGCTGGACGCTACCCAGGCCGCGGCCAGGCTGTGCGGACCCTCATCAGAGCAGCCAACGACAGACGAGCGAGCGACACCCGACGACTTGGCGCTGCGCTGGCGCTCGGCATGCATGATTACGGCGTGATTCTACCGCCCTTGCATGATTTTCTCGGGGGCCTCTCCTCACCCGCATCGGTATTTGCATCTGCCCTGATGAGTGCGCTGGACGACTATTCGCATAGTACAGCGCCGCAGGAGTGGGAACCGTTGTTCGCGCTGTTCCTTTCCCAACCACCTGAGGTTCTATTTTCCGTCATTGGGGCGCTTGGCGAGGTACGTAGAGCCGATATTAGCGGCACGACTTCGGTTCTGCAACTCCTCGCGCTGAACTCTCACCCTGACGTGATGGCTGCCGCAGTCGAAGCACTTATGGGCCAAACTGATGAGGCTTCGGTGCGTGCTCTTGCTACCCTCCAGCCTAACCTGCCTGCTGATATGGGTCATCTGGTGGGGCGGCAGTTGCAGAAGCTACGTCTGAGCGGGATATACGATCCATCCCCGTCCAATGGATCGCCACCAGGTATCCAGGCTCGCCTCAGCGCCGTCGATGGAAGGGGGCGCTGCTTGCTTTCCCTGGCCCAGGAGGACAAATCGAGGGTCATCGAGTTGATCCTCTCCGATACACAGGGTATCATAGATGCGGCCCTCAATCCGGTCACTCAGGCAGAGGGAGGGACAGGCAGCATACGCCACCCACTTTACGGCGAGCAAGCATCACACCGAGGGAGCCTCGTTGTGGTTCCAATTGGGTATACTCTGGACCTACTGCGACGTGTGGTGCGGTCCAATTGGTTATCGGGCACAGGCCTGCCAGTCGCATATTTGCTCGAATGCGGGGCCATTTGGGAAGCGGCAAGAGAGATAGGAGATAGTCAGGAGGAGGCAGCGCCCGATTTGCCCGGAGCGGACCAACTGGCGTCAAGCGAAGACGAAAGCGCTTTGCTGTCGTCTTCAAGCTTCACAGACTGGTACCTGGATACGCCCGCGACTCATCTCGCGGCCCACGAGATAGCCGTATCCACGGGGGGGTTGTCGAGCAAGATTACGGACGAAAACTGGCGCATCCTTCTCCCGTCAATTATCAGGCTGGCTCATGATGAGTTCGTGCCTGAGCAACGCGCTCTGTACGCGAACCGCCTGCGTATGATGGCCGATTGGCTTTACTTTGGTGGGCAGCACACGCAATCAAGCCTCGCGGCATCGGCTGCCCATACCATGACCCACTCTCCGCCTGAGGCGAATTTGTTTGTGTTGCGATTGGTACAGAAGGGTATTCTAGTCGCGCTCACCCAACTATAGGGCACGCAATGGCAAGGCGCGCCATATTGGGAGAGGGCGAAAAGAGAAGATACAACACTGTAGG
This sequence comes from Chloroflexia bacterium, assembly GCA_039920445.1. Lineage (GTDB taxonomy): Bacteria > Chloroflexota > Chloroflexia > QHBQ01 > JADMIH01 > JADMIH01. The sequence continues at coordinate 3,810 of JBDSDS010000120.1, read as the reverse complement.
GGCGGACACACGGGTCCGCCCTTGCCTTGCTACCATTCGAGCAGGGCGGACACCCGGGTCCGCCCCTACATATCCGGATTTCACCTCTCTCATTGACCGGGGACTATTCGTAGACTTGTCCAACGATGCTTGGGAATAGGTTATTCACACGGTTAGTTGACAGGTCTACCAGCGCGAAGACTTGCATCCAACGATGGACGAGTGGCCGGTCACTTAGCTGGGGTATCTCCGGCCCTTGCCATGCGTAAAGCGCCCATTTTCCGCCCTGAGCATCACTACCGAAAGCATCGAGCCAGAGGTCACGGCCATCCATTTGCCCCTGCTCCAAGTTGAGCGTGCGTGTGGTTGTAACGAAATCCGGGAGCGCGAGGGCGACGTAATCTACTGCGAGTAAAGCAGGCGCACTTGAGGTTATCGCCTTTTGGGCTGCGTTTTGTGACGCTTGCGAGTCGGGCCAACCCGAACCCGCCGCACCTGCCTCAATCCATGCAGTTATGCTGGCAGCACCGGCGATTGTCTGTCTGTAGGGAGTTCCTTCGGGTATTTCTACTAACTGCAAGGTAGTGAGCGTGGTAGGGGTCATCTTGCTACTGTCGGTAAACGCTCCTTCGCAACCTCCGAGTAACAGTAACGTACAGGTAAGCGCGACATATCGTGACTGCCGGGGAAACAGTTGGGAGCGCGTGGAAATTTTGTATCGCCAACTTGAAAACAATGTGGGGTCCTCTCTGGTAAAGTGTGACCTAAACTCTGAGGAGGCGCGATGCCGTTTGCACGGCAGGGGGCGATTCCTTATACTAGAGGTTCAACAGACTTAACGGAAGCCCGGAGATGGTGAACTGATGCCGATTTACGAATATGAATGCAAAAGCTGCGGGACGCGGTTCGACAAGATGCAGCCGATTCACGCCGAGCCGTTGGTGGTTTGCCTGAATTGCGGCGAAGGACCGATAAGGAGAGTATACCAGCCGGTAGGGGTAATCTTCAAAGGGAGCGGCTGGTATATAACGGATAATCGCAATTCGAATAAGAAAGAGGGCGATTCCAAGTCCGCCCCAAGTGAGAGTGGAGACAAAGGTGACAGCGCCGGTACTTCAACTACCAAGATAGGCACCGAAACAGACACCAAAACAGACACCAAAGCACGTGATACACCTGCGCCTTCCTCGCCATCCAGTGGCGAATGACGCCCAGGCATTAAGGCAGAGGGCCGCATTCCGCTTGATTGCGATACTTCTTTTGAGGCTGTTGAGTTGACAGAATGGTTGTACGGTAGGCACGCGGTTGAAGAGGCGCTTGTTGCAGGGCGTCGCCGGGTACACCGCTTATTGCTCGCCGACAACACAAAGGGCAGTAACCGTAATGAGCCAGGCACGCCGCGTGATTTAGAGAATGTGGCGAGAGAAAAGCAGGTAGGGGTGGAGTGGGTTCCTTCCTCCAGGCTGGATGTGGTGACACGGGTAGGGCACCACCATCAGGGCGTCGCCGCCGAGGTATCGCCTTTTGTATACTCTTCGCTGGCTGATATCGAAGCGTTATGCCGTGAAGCGGGCCAGAGCGCTATTGTCCTTCTCCTCGATCAGGTGCAGGACCCACAGAACTTCGGCACCCTACTTCGTACCGCAGAGGCCGTTGGTGTAACTGCTGTCGTGATGCTCGACCGCCGCCAGGTAGAGGTAACGCCTGCTGTGGTCAATGCCTCGTCTGGGGCCGTCGAGCATCTACAGGTTTGCCTCGCCAATAACCTGCCCCGCGCTATTGAGAGTTTGCAGGAGGCGGGACTGTGGGTATATGCGCTGCAAGCGGAGCCTGATGCTCCTGTTTACACGGCCGTGGACCTCAAGGGGCCTCTTGGCCTCGTGGTGGGGTCAGAGGGCAAGGGAATCAGCAGGCTGGTGCATGAGCGGTGCGACGGCGCCCTCGCTATCCCAATGCGCGGCAAAGTGGAGTCGCTGAATGCGGCAGTGGCAGGTTCTCTCGTATTATACGAAGCGTTGCGGCAGCGATCTTGAGAACCCTAGCGTAATTGATTTTATCCCAGGAGGTGCGGCGAATGCAATTCATTTCTCGTGGCAGATCGACTGCTTGCCGCTTTCTACTGGTATTGCTAACACTGCTTCTAACCGCGTGTGGTCAGGGAAGCAGCAATGGCGGCACACCTACACCCACGACACCTGGGAGTGTAACGCCCGCGTCTAGTTCTGCGCCCTCTGCTCGGCCTCCGGTTGTGTTGGTGCATGGCTGGAAAGCCTCGCTGTGGGGGGAGGCTTTCTCCGGCTGCCCTGACGATTATAAGAATTACGTCCCCCCTACCCCTGTGTCTGAAGAGGTCGATTTCGGGAGCCTCGGTCCTGAGTTGCGTGACAAACATGGGATGCGAGTTTACTATGCGCGTCTATTGACGTCGCCTTGCTATACACCTCCGGTGGACGCCAATATTCCGGCTGTCATGGCGGCAATCGACCGCGCAAAGGCTGAGACCGGGGAGATCAAGGTCGTGTTGGTGGCGCACAGTATGGGTGGCCTTGTTGCGCGCGCCTATGTCGAATCGAGTAGCTATCGTGGCGATGTCAGTGACCTTTTTACGCTTGGAAGCCCGCATGACGGCGTAGACATCAGCAGCAACTGGCTTGCTATTTTGCTGGCACCTAAGGCGATGGACTTATATGATTACCTGGGCAAGCAAGAGGTAATGCAAGACTTCAAGCGCGGGGCCATGTCTCGATACGCCGAGCGACGGCAAGGCGTAAAATATCACCTTATCGGCGGCGACTTGCCTATCATCGGACGCACGCCGCTTGGTGGGTTAACCTATCTAGTGAGCGGGGGGATACCGGGCGATGGTCTTGTAGCGGTACAAAGCAGCGCTCGTCTGGCTGGCGACATCGACTTCACCAAGCCGCCTGAAGCGCACAGCGACGGTCTTGGCGCGCCCGACTACTTCACGCAGGCCAGCAAGGCGCGACAGTGCATCATCGATGCGCTCGCAACGGGCAAAGTCTGTGGCGTCCGCACAGGCTCTGCTCAGGCCCCGGCGGTCGGGCAGGCTCCGGTCTCTTTGCCTCCCCTTTGCAAGGCTACAGAGTTCGCTAACCTGTTGGCGAAGCATGATATTGGGCCGCATATGCCCGACGCCCTCCGTGAATACACAAAGGACTGTTACCAGCGAGGTATGACAGCGTTTGAGCTAACCGAGGCAGCGGTCAAAGCCGGCTTGCAAATACGTCTCTTGAGCATCGACTCGAAGGTGGCAACAGGTTTTGTTGCTGACGGCGCGGGGCGCAGGTCGGGCGTACTGCCGGGTGGTCAGGTCGTCGAAGAGATACCCGGTTCGCGCGTGCTGTCGCTCTCCGAGGCCACATATGTTTTCTACCCACCTTCGGAGGTGACAGCCGAAGTGAAGGGGACAGGCGTGGGAACCGCAGATATAAAACTCGTGAGGGGAGCCGATCCATCCAGGGCGGAAGTGATCACATTTGATCCTGTAAAGGTAACGCAGCAGATGGTAGCGCGTGTTTCTCCAGGTGAGGAGCCGGTCCTTGCCATCGACACCAACAGCGACGGTAAAGTAGAGGTAACGCGGGAGCCTAAAGTGAAGAGGGAAATTCGCCCCGCACAACCATAAGTATAACTGCGGTCAGGCGAGCCGGTCGTCTATGGGCAGGCGACCACTGAATCCCGTGTCGGTCTCATGCCAGAAGCCGACCTCCTCCTCGCCTAACTCCCAGCAGAGGAAAACAGTTCGCCCTTCGAGCCTGGCGGGGAAATCTACAAGGCCGCGCTGAAGGTCCTTCAACTGGATATTCCACT